>CANSFI010000003.1 GCA_947646095.1 uncultured Mycoplasmatota bacterium | reverse complement strand
TTAGTGAATGTTTTTTTGTTACGCTTTCTAACACACTTTCCTTATAAATAAAAAACCTCGAATGAGGTTTTAGTTAAATATTACATATTTATCAAAATCATATACTTTACCATTTATTTTCATATAAATATAGTATTTACCATTTATACCTTCGTTATTAATATATTTAGTAACATTAATACCATTTTTGTTTTCTTCTTCATTAAATACATCTATACACATAGCAGTATATGGTTTTTTAGAAATAACCATATTATATGTTTTTTTAGAAAACAGGTTATCTAAAATAATTTCAACTTTATCTTCTTTTTTAAATGTTCCACTAATAACTAAACGATCATACTCTTTAGTTATTTTAATATTTTTTTCTTTTTCAATTTTAGTAGCATCTGTATTAAAGAAAACAGATATATTTTTTTTAGTTTGTGTTATATCAAGTTTACCTAAATGAACACCTTTACCAGGCATATATGTATCATTAGAATATAGGCTCATTTTTTCAACTCGATAATTATTAGTAGGTAATTCCATTCTAAATATTTGGGTATCATTTAAAAGCTCTACTGTAATACTATTTAATTTATTGTTATTAGAGAAAGACGCTGGCTCATTACTTATTTTGCCATCAGTTTCAACATGACCTCCTGAATGGATTAAGTAATGATCTTTACCTAAATAATCAACATCAGAAATATAAGGAGAGTAGAAATAACTACCTTCATTTTTACCATATTCCCAAATTTCTTCAATAGTCATATTATTTTTATCAATTTTATAAATAACACCACGACTATAATTATTTTCGGCTTTTACATATTTTTTTTCATCTTTAGAACGATTATTACCATTATCAAATAGGAAAATATTTCCATTAGGCAACATCATAGCAGCATGTTGAGCATATTGCCATTCTAAATTATTAGTTGGTGTAAAGAAGTATTTATGCATATTTTCATCCCAATTAGTTTTATCACCAATAATCCAATTTAGTTCTAATGAATCATAATCAATATTTACAACAGCATCTTTATGTCTTCCTGATAAGGTAATAGAATTAGTATTTGCATCATACCAAACAGAGTTATTATGAAACCAATCATATTTAGTTGTATAAGCATTATTACCACTATTAACAGGTAATATTTTGGTTAAATCTATTTCTTTTATAATTTCACCTGTTCTACGATCTATTTCAACAATATAATCTTCAACTGTACCATTAGAAAAATTATCAGATGCGACTAAAAGATTGCCATCTTCCATTTCGAATACATCATGATGATATCCTCCAGAAAGAGAATATTCATAATATATTTTTCCAAGTAAATCCATTTCCATTAAGCCAGTTGTATAATATGGAGGATTAATTAAGCGATTAGTACTTAAAAGTAAGTGACCATTATCTAATCTTTTAATATCCCATAAAAAATTTTCAGTTAAATACCATCTAACATCACCATTTATATCATATGCTGCTGTATACCCCTTAGAAGAAGGTGTTACAAAGTATAATTCTTTATTTAAACTATCTTTACTAGCTTCAACTTTAGTAGGCAAAATAAAGTCTTCAGGTAATTTGTCAGTTTTAATATTTATAGTATTCTCATTACCATTAATAGTAATAGTAACTTTATTATCATAATTTGGATATAATCCATATATAGGTAAAATATGCTTTTTGTTAGGTTTAAATGTATTAGTTATAGTAGTATTTTCATCTTTACCATGAATAGTAACTGTAGGTGTAGTTAAATCTTTAGTTTCAAATATAATTAGGGCTGTTAAAGGTGAAACTCCATAAGGATTTATAATAACATTAGGTTCTTCAAAGGAGTAATCAGTATCATTTAAAAAATTTTTTTCCAATTTATTTTGAATTTCAATTAAATCTTTTACTTCATCTACTGGTTTTACTTTTTCTACTAAGTAATATATAGCAATTGAACTTAAACAAGCTAAAATAATTAAAATTATAAATTTATATTTTGTTTTCATATGTTCTCCTTATATTAATCTAATTTCTTTTTCATTAAAAAATGGTTTCTTTTTATTAATTCGATCATAAAATAATATTCCATCTAAGTGGTCTATTTCATGTTGAAACGCTATAGATAAATCTTCTCTGGCACGTATTTTGATTTGATTACCATCTAAGTCTAAACCTGTAACAGTAACTCTAGCATATCTTGGAACATGACCTTCAACTTCACGATTGACACTTAAACATCCTTCACCTAAATCAGCTGCAATCATTTCCTCAGAATGGCTTATTATTTTAGGATTAATAACAACATAATTATCAAATTTACCTTTTTGATATTCATCTACAATAACAATCAATCTTTTGTTTATACCTACCTGAGGAAAAGCAAGACCAGTCCCAGGACGCAAATTATATTTTTTTTCATATTCTTCTATTTGGCTATAAGTCAAATGTTTAATCATTTGGTCTACTAATTCTTTTTCTTCTTTAGTAATTGGTGAAGTAAAAGGTACACTTTTTTTTCTAAGTTTTTTATCTTTTTCATCTAATATATTTACTTTTTTAAACATAATATCAGCTCCATATTAAATATTTTATCATGGTTAATTTAATATGTAAATTGTTAACAAAGCAAAAAGAAAAAAGAAATGTAAATATTATATGTTATTAGTAGGTGATAAAATGATTAAAGAAAAAAAGATATTAGAAAGTATTTTAGAAAATAAAATAGAAAAGATAATTATAATGAATTCTAAATTATATAATAATAGAATAAAAAGTAATTTTTTAGATTTAATTGTCAAGGTTGATGATAAATATATTAATATAGAGATCAATACAGCCTGGAATGATGATATTAAAGAAATATAATTACCCATAAGTATATAATTTAAAAAAAGATTTTGGTATTAATTTGATATTAGAAATTTCTAAAGTTACAGTTAAACAAATTGAGGCATTGAAATCTAAAAAAAACAGGATAGACCTGTTTTTAAATTTATTAATTAGTTACTCCAAGAACGAGCACCTATGATAATAACTAGTAATATGAATAGGACTAATACAATAGCAGCACCATAACCAGCACCATAGCCATAATTACCACCACCATAGCCACCACAGCATGGATTTCCACATCCATAACCTTGGTATCCACCATAGTAATACATAAAATCCCTCCTTCTAATCTAATATATTTTATTAAAAAGAAGAGAATTTGCTAGTATAAATTGCCTAATTTTTAAAAATTAATTAAAAAAATATGAAAATTTATGCTATACTATCAATATATAGTATAAGGTAGTGATTGTATGAAGATTTATTTATATTTAAATAATAAAATAATGACTTTTTTGATTCCTAAAAAAGTTTCAGGAAGTTTTAGTTTTGATGAAAACATTGATGAAGAGTCTAAACTAATTAACATAAAAGCAAAAGATGGTAATTGGAATCTATATTCAACTAGTGATATATCAGTTATGGGTATGTCAAGAAAAATGGTTTTATAAGTTTTGATATGAACCTCAAAAGTTGGACATTTTATTAATAATTTTTAGTTAGAGGATTGTAACCTATAATTTACAGGGGATAATCCTTTTAATTTTACTTTAATTCTATCATAATTAATTAGTCATCGATTGCTAAAATTAATTCATCTAATGCTTTATATTTGTCTTCATCATCAATATTTAAAACTGATTATATATGATATTTTTTGATTTCTTGATTACAAACAAAATGTATTTCTAATAGTTTTTTCATTTTTATTTAATAATATGATATTTATCAATATTATTTTCTAATAAATAGTTTATAAAATAGGATTTAATAAATATGATTTGTCATATCTTCTTATACCATTAATAATCTTAATTATATTATTTACTTTTCAATTAATAAATTTAAAACAACTATTTGACAAGTAAACAATCAAATTATATAATTTATAATAGGATAAACATAGAAAAGGGTGATTATATGCTAAAAGAAATAAAGAAATTATTTAAAAATATTGATAAACCTTTACTTTTTGTAATGATTATAATAATTATCTTTGGTCTTTTAAATATAGTCACAGCTTCTAGTCGTGAAACTGTAGTAAGATATGAACAATCTTTATACCATTATTTCTTTCAACATTTAATAATGCTTACAATAGCATTCATAGGTAGTTTATTTATTATTAATATTCCAACTAGATATTATAGATTATTTGGTCCATTCTTGTATTTAGTAGTTTTAGGTTTACTCATTTATTTATCTGTAGTAGGTGCAGTAAAAAGAGGATCAATTAACTGGCTTCAAATATGGAAATTTACATTTCAACCAAGTGAACTTGCTAAACCAGTAATGATAGTATGTTTAGCCTTATTATTTGAAAAATTTAATCGAAAATTAAGAAACAGACATATTAATCATTATGATATGATAGGCTTTATTTTACTAATTGGTTTAATTATACCAGCTATTGTTTTTCTTCAAGGTGACTTAGGTACTTGTTTAATTATTTTAGGTATTTTTTTACTAATGTTTATAGCTAGTCCTATTCTTAAAACAGACAAATTTAAAACATTTATATTCTTAGCTGTAGTTGGTACTATAGGACTTATGGGAATTTATATTATAAAAGGCCATATACTTACAGAAACTCAAATGAAAAGATTTGATTTCTTTAATCCTTGTAGTAAATATGAAGAATCAGGTTATCAAATATGTAATGGTTTTATAGCTATTAATGATGGAGGATTACTTGGCCTTGGAATAGGAAAAAGTAAGCAAAAATATTCTTATATTCCAGATCCTCATACAGATAGTGTATTCGCAATCATTTCAGAAGAATTAGGATTTTTACTTAGTACATTAATATTTATAGCATACATATTTATTCTTGGTAGAATTCTTAGTATAGCAAGTAAGGCAACCACTATACGAGGTAGATATATGTGTTTAGGAATAGCTGTTTATATGTTTTTACATATTCTTTTAAACTTGGGAGGACTATTTGGCATTTTACCATTAACAGGAGTACCACTTCCATTCTTAAGTTATGGAGGTACATTCACAATTTCTTTAATTTGTTCACTTGCTATTGTACAAAGAATTCATATAGAAACATACTCTCAAAAAAGTATAAAAGCTTAAATTTTTCATAATCTTTAGTGAGGGATAGTATGATTAAATATTTTTGTATAATTGGTTCAGTAGTATTAGGTAGTTTTACTTATATGTTAAATGATAAAACAGGGTATTTTTATTATGAACCAATACCTGATCAAATAAAAGAGGAATTATTTCAAACATCTTTTAAAAACGCTACAGAAATTAGTATTGATGATTTAGTTTTAGTTCATATATTGCATATTGGATTTGATAACCAAGTTCATAAAGGTAGGTTGATTGTTAATAAAAAAATTGCAAATGATATAATAGAAATCTTTGAAAAATTATATCTTTATAACTATAAACTAGAAAAAGTAGAATTAGTAAGTGAATATGACTATGATGATAATTTATCAATGATTAACAATAATACATCAGCTTTCAATTATCGCTATATTGAAGGAACTAAAAGACTATCTAATCATAGTTATGGACTCGCTATTGATATTAATCCTTTATATAATCCTTTTGTATATAATGTAGGTGGCAAACAAGTAATAAGCCCTAGTATTGGAAGTAAATATGCTGATAGGACTATCCATTTTGAACATAAAATAGATGAAAATGATTTAGCTTATAAAGAATTTATAAAACATGGATTTACTTGGGGTGGAAGTTGGAATAATAAAAAAGATTATCAGCACTTTGAAAAGGAAGTATAGGAGAATTATGGAAACAGAAAAACTTGAATTTTTAGATTATTTAAAATACGAACGCAATTATAGTGAAAAAACAATTATAAATTATGAAAAAGATATAAATTTATTTAATTCATTTTGTGATTTAAAAGAAATAATTTCTTACAATCAAGTTGATTTTGAATTTATAAGAACATATTTAAAATATTTATATAGTTTAAAATACTCTAATAAAACAATCAGTAGACATCTTAGTAGTATTAGAAGTCTATTTAAATATTTACTTAAAGAAAATAAAATAAAAAATAATCCATGCCTACTTATATCAAGTCCTAAAAAAGAAGAGAGATTACCTAATTTTATAAGTGAAATAGATTTAGAAAAACTATTTAGTGTTCCAAATTTAAATACTCCACTAGGTATTAGAGATGAACTTATTTTAAGGATGTTTTATGCTACAGGAATGAGATTATCTGAGCTTGCTAATATAAAAATAAAAGATATAGATTTTTATAATAGAAGAATTAAAATATTAGGTAAAGGTAATAAAGAAAGATATGTTTTATATGGAAATAATTGCAACAAAAGTTTAGAATTATATTTAAATAAAGGAAGAAATCATTTATTAAAAGAAAACAATGAGTATTTATTTTTGAATAATAGAGGAGAACAATTATCTAGTGGTGGTATAGAATACATTATAAATAAAATAGTAAAAATTAGTGGTGTTACTAACAACCATGTAACACCACATGTGTTTAGACATACATTTGCAACTAGTATGTTAAATGAAGGTTCTGATTTAGTAACTGTTAAAGAATTACTTGGACACTCTAATTTATCTACAACTAGTATTTATACTCATGTATCTAATGAACGTTTAAGAAATGTTTATCTAAACTCTCATCCAAGAGCTAAAAAGAAATGAAAGATAACTGAAGCTGATTTAAGAAGCATAAAAATTAAACAAAAAGTAGGAAAATTTAGAAGTTTAGAAGGAGCCGCTATTTATGCAGCAATAAAAAGTTGTATATTCACCTATAAAAAGAATGATGTAAATTTATATGATTCATTATTAAAACTTTTAAATAATGAACCTATATTAATATAAAACAGATAGAATATGACAGATTCTACCTGCTTTTTCTATTTCTTAGTTTGAACTATAACAAAAAAAATGTCAATTGTTGGCAATTTTCTTTTAAACAAAAATAAAATTTGATATAATAAATTTGTACATAATGAGAAGGAGATTGATAAGATGGCAAAGTATGTATATGCATTTAAAGAAGGAAATGCAGACATGAGAAATCTTCTTGGTGGTAAAGGTGCTAATTTAGCAGAAATGACTAATTTAGGGTTACCTATACCTCAAGGATTTACTGTTACAACTGAAGCTTGTACAGAATATTATAATAATGGCAAAGAAATATCTAATGAAATTCAAAATCAAATATTTGAAGCTTTGAATGAACTAGAAAAAATTCAAGAAAAAAAATTTGGGGATAATAGTGATCCACTTTTAGTATCAGTAAGAAGTGGTGCTAGAGCAAGCATGCCAGGTATGATGGATACTATTCTTAACTTAGGACTTAATGATGAAGCTGTTGAAGGTTTTGCGAATAAAACTGAAAATCCAAGATTTGCTTATGACTCTTATAGAAGATTTATTCAAATGTATTCAGACGTTGTTATGGAAGTACCTAAATCATACTTTGAGAAAATAATTGATGAATTAAAAGAAGCAAAAGGTATCCATTTTGATACAGAACTTACAGTTGAAGATTTAAAAGAATTAGTAAAAAGATTTAAACAAGTATATAAAGATAATATGAATGGTGAAGATTTCCCACAAGATCCAAAAGAACAATTAATGGGTGCTATTAAAGCTGTATTTCGTTCTTGGGATAATCCTAGAGCCAATGTATATCGTAGGATGAATGATATTCCAAGCAATTGGGGGACTGCAGTTAACATTCAAGCAATGGTATTTGGAAATATGGGAGAAACATCGGGAACAGGTGTTGCATTTACACGTAATCCATCAACTGGCGAAAAAGGTATTTATGGAGAATATTTAATAAATGCTCAAGGAGAAGATGTGGTTGCTGGTGTACGTACACCTCAACCAATTACTAGACTTGCTTTAGATATGCCAAAAGTATATGAAGAATTTATTACTATCGCAAATAAACTAGAAAATCATTATCGTGATATGCAAGATATGGAATTTACTATTCAAGAAGGAAAACTTTATTTCTTACAAACTCGTAATGGAAAAAGAACAGCTCATGCAGCAATTCAGATTGCCTGTGATTTAGTGGATGAAAAAATGATTGCAAAAGAAGAAGCCATTATGAGAATTGAAGCTAAATCATTAGATCAACTATTACATCCAACATTTAATATAGAGGCATTAAAAAATGGAGAGGTTATTGGTAGTGCTCTTCCAGCATCTCCAGGAGCAGCAGCAGGTAAAGTTGTATTTGAATCAGCAGAAGCAAAGGTTCAAGGTATTGGTGGTAAAGGTGAAAGAGTAATTCTTGTCCGTTTAGAGACAACACCAGAAGATATCGAAGGAATGGTAGCTTCTCAAGGTATTCTTACAGTCCGCGGTGGTATGACTAGTCATGCAGCAGTTGTTGCCCGTGGTATGGGAACTTGTTGTGTATCTGGATGTGGTGAAATCAAAATAGATGAAGAAAAACATGAATTTACTTTAGGAGGTTATACATTCCATGAAGGCGATTATATTTCATTAGATGGTACAACTGGTAAAATATATAAAGGAGATATTAAAACAGAAGAAGCTTCTGTTTCAGGAAACTTTGGAAGAATTATGGGATGGGCTGATGAATTTAGAAAACTTCAAGTTCGTACTAATGCAGATAATCCTCGTGACACAAAAAAAGCTATTGAATTAGGTGCTGAAGGAATCGGATTATGTCGTACAGAACACATGTTCTTTGAAGAAGATAGAATTCCAAAAATTAGAAAAATGATTTTAAGTGAAACAGTTGAAGATAGAGAAAAAGCTTTAAATGAATTAATTCCATTCCAAAAAGGAGACTTTAAAGCAATGTATAAAGAACTTAAAAATCTACCAATGACAGTTCGTTACTTAGATCCACCTTTACATGAATTTTTGCCATCAACAGATGAAGATATTAAAGCTTTAGCAGATGAAATGGGTATTACAGTAGAACATTTAAAAGAAAAATGCGTCGATTTACATGAAGTTAACCCGATGATGGGACATCGTGGATGTAGACTTGCAGTAACTTATCCTGAAATTGCTAGAATGCAAACTCGTGCCTTAATGGAAGCAGCAATTGAAGTAAAAGAAGAGGATGGATATAATATCATTCCAGAAATTATGATACCTTTAGTTGGCGAAAGAAAAGAATTGAAATTTGTTAAAGATATTGTAGTTGAAACAGCTGAAAAAGTAAAACAAGAAAAAAATTCTGATATCGAATATCATATTGGAACAATGATTGAAATACCAAGAGCTGCTATTACAGCTGATTCTATAGCTAAAGAAGCTGAATTCTTCTCATTTGGAACAAACGATTTAACTCAAATGACATTTGGTTTTTCAAGAGATGATGCTGGTAAATTCTTAAATTCTTATTATGATACTAAAATTTATGAATTTGATCCATTTGCTAAATTAGATCAAAATGGAGTAGGGAAATTAGTTGAAATAGCAACTGATAAAGGTAGAAGTGTAAGACCAGATATTAAGTTAGGTATTTGTGGTGAACATGGAGGAGAACCATCAAGTGTAGAATTCTGTCACAGAATAGGACTTACTTATGTTTCATGTAGCCCATTTAGAATACCTATTGCAAGACTTTCCGCAGCACAAGCAAGTATTCGTGAAAAGGCTAATAAATAAATACCAGAATAAAAATACAAGATTAAAGAAAACTATTATAATTGATATTTATATATAAATTAGACTAAGATATAAACTGATAAAAACCCCATTTCTTATACAAAATAGAAACGAGGTTTTTATATGTGTAAATTAAGCTATGAAGATAAAATAGAATATATATAATATGGACTATTTGCTTATTTTGATTTTACAGGATTGGTAGGTGTATAATTAAATATTGAAACAATATATGATGGTGATTTTAGATGAACTGTTTTAAATGGTGTTTTAGTAAGAGAGTTATTTGATAACAAGAAAGTCTTTAAAATGAACACTACAAAAAGTATGGTCGTAAAAGTAAATCCTCAAACTGTCTATGAAAAAAATATGACAAGAACTATACTAAGAGATGTAAAAGTTATTGATGATTTTGATAATATAGATAAAGAGGGAATGAATTTAGATGGCTGTATCTTAATAAAGCAAGATCAAAAACAAATAGAAGTAGATAAAATTAAAAATTATTTTAAACAAGTTATATCAAATAAGCAATAAAAAAGTATGTAGCTTATATTAAGTTAACATACTTTTTTATTATATTTTTCTGTATAATCCAATAGCAATTCCTAAGATAGATACATTATTTAAAATTATAGGATTCATTGTATCATTTTCAGGTTGTAATCTAAAATAATTACTTTCTTTATAAAATGTTTTTAAAGTTACTTCATTTTCATCTGTCATAGCAACTACTATTTGTCCATTTTTAGCAGTATTAGTTTTTTCAACAATAACAATATCACCATCTAATATACCAGCATTAATCATACTTTCGCCACTTACAAGTAAAGTAAAAACTTCTTTATTTTTAGGAATTAAATATGCTGGTAATTGAAAAAATTCATTTGGTTTTTCAATTGCTTCAATAGGACTTCCAGCTGTTATCTTTCCAAGTAAAGGAACATCTATAGCTTTTTCTTCTTTAATATCATATTCATTATCAACTAATAATTCAATAGCTCTATTTTTAGTTTCTTCTTTTTTAATAAAACCTTTGGTTTCAAGATTGCTTAAATGTGTATGAATTGTTGCTGGAGATGAAACACCTAAATCAGCACCTATCTCTCTTACTGTTGGTGGATATCCATGGGACACAATATACTTTTTTATATAATCTAATATTTCTTCTTGTCTTTTAGTTAAGTTTTCCAAATTTGAACCTCCTTTTACATTACATGTACAATATATCATATTATATTAAAAAAGTCAAACGTTTGTTTGTGATTTATATTGACACGAACATCTGTTTGTGATAATATATAATCACAAGGAGATGATAGTATGTTAGAGATAGTAAAAAGTAAAATGATGATGGGAGTAGCAGTATTATTATTAGGAACCATATTTATTAATGCTGGAATTTCTAATAAGTTAGAAGAAAAAAATAGCGAAACAAAAGAAAAAGTAATTGCTATGAATATCAAATAAAGTCTTTATTATATATGAATTATTTGATATAATTTATATATAATAAAGAGGGAGAATGAAAAATGGAAAATAAAATCATTAGCAATATTAAAACATTAGGTATTGATATGATAAATAATGCTGGTAGTGGACATCCTGGAATTGTTCTTGGAGCAGCACCTATTATTTATAGTATATATGCCAATCATATAAATGTTAATGTTAATGATCCAAAATGGATTAATAGAGATCGTTTTATAATGTCAGCTGGGCATGGATCAGCATTACTTTATGCCACTTTATATATGGCTGGTTATAATATAAGTTTAGATGATTTAAAAAAATTTCGTAAAATAGGATCTAAAACACCAGGACATCCTGAATATGGAGTGACACCTGGAGTTGATATGTCAACAGGTCCTTTGGGTCAGGGAATAGCAAGTGCAGTTGGAATGGCTCTTGCTAGTAAACTTTTAAATAACAAATATAAATTTAAAAAGAACAATTCATTTGAAAGTAGCCGCAGTTTAATTGATTATAGAGTTTATGTTTTATGTGGCGATGGTGATTTAATGGAAGGTGTAAGTTATGAGGCAGCTTCTTTAGCAGGAAATTTAAATCTAGATAATTTGATTGTTTTATATGATTCAAATAATATTAGTCTAGATGGGGATACTTCTAATACTTTTACAGAAAATGTTTTAGAACGTTTTAAGTCAATGGGATGGCATACTGATTTAGTTAAAAACGGAAATAGTGTCAAGGATATTGATAGAGCTATTGATAAAGCTAAAAGATCTAACAAACCTTCTTTAATTCAAGTGAAAACGGTTATTGGAAAAGGTTCTGTATTGGAAGGGACTAATAAAGTTCATGGCAAATGTTTGGATAAAGAAGATATCGATAATATCAAAGGGAAGTTATTATTACCTAATGAACCTTTTTATGTAGATGATTCTCTAGTCAGTCAATTTAGAGCTAAAATTTCTAAACGTAGTAGTATAAAATATGAAATTTTTAGTCGTAATTATAATGAATATGTTAATACATATTTAAATGGTGACAACAGTAGTTTAAAGTATTTATTTAATGATGAAATCAAAGTAGACTTATTTAATCATGATTGGAATTTAGATTACGAAGAAAAAGAAGCTACAAGAGTTAGTAATGGATATATTTTAAATGAATTAACTAAATTCATACCTAATTTAGTTGGAGGTTCAGCAGATCTTTCTAGTTCTACTAATACCTATTTAAAAGATTGTGGTGACATAAAAGATGGTCATTATGAAGGAAAAAATATTTGGTTTGGTGTTAGAGAACATGCTATGGGATCTATTTTAAATGGTCTAGCTTTATCTTCATTTAGGGTATTTGGTTCAACTTTTCTAGTATTTTCAGATTATTTAAAACCTGCTATTAGATTATCAGCGTTAATGAATTTGCCAGTAACATATATATTTACTCATGATTCTGTTAATATAGGTCAGGATGGTCCAACTCACCAACCTATTGAGCATTTATCTTCGTTACGTTCTATACCTAATTTTGATGTATATAGACCAGCTGATAAAAAAGAAATAATAGGATGTTATCAATCTATCTTAAATAATAACAGACCATCAGCTTTAGTTTTATCTAGAAATGAAGTTACAATGTTAGAAACTACTAATATGGAAGAAACTTTAAAAGGTGCATATATTGTAAGAAAAGAAGTAAGTAATCTGCATGGAATTATAATTGCTACAGGAAGTGAGGTCCATATAGCCTATCATATAGCTTATGAATTATATGAGCATAATGGAATCGATTTAAGGGTTATAAGTATGCCATCTATGGAAGTATTTGAAAAACAAGGCGAAGAATATAAAAATTCATTAATACCAATAGGTTATAAGACTTTTGTAATAGAAGCAGGTTCATCATCATGCTGGTATAAATATGTATATAATGAAAATTATTTAATTACTATTGATAAATTTGGAACAAGTGGAACTAAAGATGAAGTTTTAGAATATTGTAATTTTAGTTATAATCAAATCAGAGATAGGATTAAGAAATTATTAAAGTAAAATATAATTGACAATATTTCTTTTATTAAATACCATAGAAAAAAATATTTTTAAAAAGCAATAAGAGGTGATTAATGTTAAAAATCATCTTTTTTTGACATTTATTTTCTTTATAATACCTTATACTATTAATGGTGATAGTATGCGTAAGTATTATATTTTTATAATTAGAACAGAATTTTATAAAATATATAAAAATAATCCATTAGTTTTATATAAAACATTAGAAAATTTATATAAATTAAATTTAAAAAATTTTGGTTATGGACTCTCTATTTATAATCAATTATGTTTAACTTTTAATCCAGAAATATTAAATAATTATTTTTATCGTAAATTTAATAACTATATACATAATAAACATTATATAAGAAGTGAAAAAACAATAATTGAAATTCATAGATCATGTATAATTGTTTTAACTAAATATAATATTCCTAAAATAATGCGATATTTGCTTTACTATAATCGTTATCTATTTGTTTGTGATTTTGATAATAAAGATTATTTTTGGTTAGAAAATCAGTATGATTTAAATATTCATTGAATATAATTAAATAAGTCTTGAATTATCTAGCCATTTTTAGTAAAATATTAAAAGAAGGGAATTGATAATATGGCATTCTTGATAGATTTATTACAAATACTTGGTGGATTTATTGTAGGAGCAATTGCAGGATTTTTCTTAGCGCGTACTTATATGAAGAAATATATGAAGAAAAACCCACCAATTAATGAACAAATGATAAAAGCAATGATGACAGGAATGGGAAGAACACCTAGTCAAAAACAAGTAAATCAAATGATGAAAACAATGGCTAAATATATGGACTAACCATTGTTTTTTTGTTAGGGGGAAAATAATTGTTACCAATAATAGGTGTAGTATCAAGACCAGAAGTATTAAATTCTGGTAATAAAATATATTATATTAATCAAGAGATAAATGATGCCGTTGTAAAAAATGGTGGAATTACTATAACTATAAATCCTAATATATTACAAAAGTATCAAAGATTAAACATAGAACAATTTGAAGAAATAAAAAAAATAATAAATTTATGTGATGGAATTATATCACAAGGTGGAGATGAGATTTTAGATTATGATTTAGAAATAATTGATTATTGTTACAAAACAAATAAACCATTACTTGGAATATGTCAAGGAATGCAGACAATTTCATACTTATTTGGAGGAAATATAAAAAAATTAAATAATTTAAGTCATTACACTTTAGATAAATATGTTCATAAAGTAAATATTAAAAAAAATTCTAAGTTATATGAAATTATAAATAAGCAAATAATTAATGTTAATAGTAGGCATAAATACTATGTAACAAATACTAATTTAGATGTAGTAGCTTATAGTGATGATAATATTATTGAAGCAATAGAAGATAAAAATAAAAAATTTTTCATAGGTGTAGAGTGGCACCCAGAATCAATGATTGAATATGATATATTAGAAAATAAACTATTTTCATATTTTATTGAATGTTGTAGGAGGTAATATGAGTATTGATGTTCTTTTAGAAATAGTAGGTGGTAAACTTTTAAATAGTGGTTTTAAAAGAAAAATAAAAGAAATTAAAATAGATAGTCGCAGTGTAAAAAAAGATGATCTATTTATTGCTTTAATAGGTAAAAACTATGATAGTCATAATTATATAAAAAATGTTTTAAATAAAAAACCAAGCTGTATAATAGTGTGCAAAAAAATAGCTATAAAAACCAATATACCAATAATTTTAGTTAAAGATACTTATGATTCTTTAATGAAACTTGGCTCTTTTTTTAGAAATAAATATGATATTCCTGTGATTGCAATCACAGGAAGTGTAGGAAAAACAACAACGAAAGAAATAATCAGCAGTGTATTAAGTAAAAAATATAAAGTTTTAAAAAGTGAAAAGAATTATAATAATCATATTGGATTACCATTAACTTTATTTAATTTAGATAATACTTATGATGTATGTGTATTAGAAATGGGAATGAACCATATGAACGAAATTTCTAAACTTTCTAAAATGAGTAAACCTAATATTGCTGTAATAACTAATATTGGTACAGCTCATATTGGAAACTTAGGATCTAGAAAAAATATTTTAAAGGCTAAAATGGAAATAATAGATGGTATGGATGATGGATTACTTATTGTTAATGGTATGGATAAACTATTAAAAAAATGCAAATATTCTAATATTATAAAGGTAGGAAAAAAGTTAAAACCTTATAAAATAATAGTTTCAGATAAAACATATTTTAAATTAGTAATAAATAATGAAGTTCATAAATTTGAATATAATAGTTGTAACAAAAACCTAATTATGAATTTTATTATAGCTATTCAAATTGGATTATTATTCAAAATAGATATTGAAGATATCAAGGAAATCATCAAAAATTATGAAATGCCTAAAGAAAGAATGAATATCCATTTAAAAAATACTACTAAAATAATTGATGATTGTTATAATGCTAGTTATGAATCTGTAATAGCCTCAATAGATGTTTTAAAAAAAGAAAAAGGTGAAAAAATATTAGTTTTAGGTGATATTTTAGAACTAGGTAATCATAGTAGTAAAATTCATAAAAAAATAGGTAAAAAGCTAAAAAAACTAAAAAACACCAATATATTATTAGTTGGTAATGAAGTAAAAAATATCAAAAATAAAAAATATAAATATTTTAATAATAATGAAGAATTAATTAATTACTTATCTACAATAAATATAGATAATAAAACAATATTAGTAAAAGGATCTAGAATGATGCACTTAGAAAAAATAGTAACATATTTGAAAAATTAAAAATTAATGTTATAATAATCTCATGAATGAGGTGTGTTTATGGAAAAAGTAAGACTAATACCAGCACAAATAAAGTATGCTGAGAAAAAATTAAATGAATTAGAAAATAAGAAAGTATCTCTAAACAAAAAAATTCATAATGAAGAAAAACGTGGTATTTATCCAAATAGACAAGAATTAGAATCAGTCCCTGATTTTTCAACATTATATGATTTATCTGATGTTAGAAAAGAATTGTCAAAATTGAAAGATATTTTACAAAATTGTATTATTGTAGATGAATATAATTCTAGTAAAATAGACATTGGTACTAAATTTAGAGCAACATTAGATTATGGTGATGGAGATGTTGAAACAGGTGTATTTGTTTTAATAGAAGGAATACGTATACAAGGTAATGATGAATTTGAATATGTTTCAATAGAATCACCATTTGGTAAAGCTGTTTACAATAGTAAAGAAAACGATGTAATTTGTTTTCCTATACCTAATAATAAGGTATGTGGTGGATTAATTGAAGAAATAATACCTAAAGAAAAAAAAGAAAACAATTTAACAAAACAACTTAGTTAGTATAGGACCATATGGTCTTTTTCAATTGAAAAAAATTTATATTTAATATATAATAAATATAGAAAGAGGCATGTTTATGAAAATAAAATACAATTTAATTAAAAAAAGCAATAATACTAATGCTAGATATGGAAGTTTAGAAACTAATTATGGAACATTTGAAACCCCTATGTTTATGCCAGTTGGAACATTAGCGAATGTAAAAACCTTAACCCCAGAAGAATTAAAAGATGTAAACAGTGCTGTTATTTTGTCTAATACTTATCATTTATGGTTAAGACCAGGAGAAGATATAATAAATTCTGCAGGTGGTCTTCACAAATTTATGAATTATGATGGACCAATCTTAACTGATAGTGGAGGGTTTCAAGTATTTTCACTTACTAAAAATAAGAAAAAAGATATAGTAGAAGAAGGAGTACATTTTAAAAGCCATATTGATGGCAAACCATTATTTTTAACTCCTGAGCTTTCTATTCAAATTCAAAACAAGCTAGATAGTGATATTGCTATGAGCTTTGATGAATGTATTCCATACCCTGCTAGTTATGAATATGCTAAAGCAAGTACTGAAAGAACTATTAGATGGGCTAAAAGAGGTAAAGAAGTACATAACAATAAAAATCAATCATTATTTGGTATAGTTCAAGGAGGAGAATATACTGACTTAAGAGAATATAGTGCTAAAAAAACAGTAGAACTTGATTTTGATGGATATTCTATAGGTGGGACTAGTGTAGGAGAAGATAAACCTACTATGTATAAAATGATTGAAGATGGAATTAGATATTTGCCAAAAGATAAACCAAGATATTTAATGGGAGTAGGTGACCCTATCGATATCATAGAAGGTGTAATTAGAGGAATAGATATGTTCGATTGTGTATTGCCAACCCGTTTAGCTCGCCATGGGAATGCTTTTACAAGAAATGGTAAAATAAATCTAAAGAATTTAAAATATAAGGATGATTTTACTCCTATAGAAAATAATTGTGATTGCTATACTTGTAAAAATTACACTAAATCTTATATTAGACACCTAATTACTTGTGATGAATCATTAGGAGGAAGACTTTTATCTATTCACAATATTCGTTTTTTGACTAAACTTACAGAAAATTTAAGAGAAGCAATTAAAAATGACAATATTTTAGAATACAAAGAAAACTTTATTAGAGAATATAAAAACTCAAATAATGAGTTAATATAATAAAGTTTTTTTATTTTTTTTCTTCGATTTTTTTATTTATTCCTACCATACTTCCAAAAATACTAGATGATAAAAGTATTAAATAATACACTAAATTTCTCAGTTCCCACTTTTGTTTTAAAATAATATAATTTAATATAAGCAATATTAATATAATAATCATGCCTAATTTTAACCCTTCTAGCCAACCTTTTTGTTTAGAATTTTTCCCTATTATAAAACCACCAACAAATATAGAGACAATTGGGACAATAATCTTAGATAATGTAACCAATTTATTACCAAAAAAATTAATATAATTTAGTAAAGTAATTATAATAGTTGAAATAAATAAAATACTTAGTATATATATGAAACTTTTCCCTAATACTTTTAAATAATTCACAATATCACCCTAATAAACTATATGAATTTGAATAAAATATTATACTTATGAACATAATAAAAATGGTGATTATATGTATATTTCAATAATTTTTAAAACATTTGTATTATATTTTTATATTGTTTTAGTATATCGATTAATGGGTAAAAAAGAAGTAGGTAAACTTAGTATAATTGATTTAATTGTATCCATTTTAATTGCAGAGCTTGCAGCTATGTCAATAGAAAGTACTGAAAGATCTATTTTTGTTTCGATTATTCCAATATTAGTTTTAGTTATAATACAAATAGTGTTAAGTTATGTATCTTTAAAAAGTGATAAAATACGTAAACTTATTGATGGAAATCCAACTACTATTATTAAAGCTGGAAAAATTAAATTTAATGAAATGGCTAAACTTAGATATGGATTAGATGACTTAATTACTCAACTACGTGAACAAGGAATTAAAAGTATTGAAGAAGTAGATTATGCCATTTTAGAAAATAATGGCAAATTATCTGTTTTTAGAAAAACTAGTGATTATCCTATGCCAATAATAGTAGATGGAAAAATAGATTTTGAAGTATTGAAAGAACTAGGTAAAGATATCAAATGGGTTTTAAATATTTTAGAAAACAAAAAATTAACTTTAAACGAAGTTTATTATGCTTTTCATAGTAAGAATAAAACTTATATAATTAAACGAGATGAATTAATTTAAAAGTGACAAACAATTAGTTTATTTCTTTTGATTTCGTTGACATTATACGACAATTTTGATATTATTAATACATAGATAATATAAAATTCATATAAAAAATAAAGGAGAAACCTATGAGAAAAATACTAATTGGAATAATCACAATAATCTTTATTACTGGCTGTAGTAATAAAGATATTAATTTAGATTTAGAAAAAATTGAAGTAGAACTAAATAATTTAGAAATAACTGAAAATGGGCAAAACATAAAATTATTTGATGATAATAAAAAAATGGATAATGAAAAATTACAAGATAAATATGGTATGAATACAGATATATTTGAAGAAATTTTAGTAGAAACTTCAGATAATTTAAGTAGTTCTAGCATGTATGCTATATTTTTACCAAAGAAGGGTAAAGAAAGTGATTGTGAAAAAGAAATAAAAGATTTTTTTGAAAAGTATGATCAAGCTTGGATGATGGGTTATTTTCCAGATGAAGAAGTTTTAGTTAAAAATCGTACTGAAGAAAAATATGGTAAATATTATATTTATATTATTTCTAAAGATAATGATAAAGTAATTGAAAAAATTAAAAATATAAAATAGGAAGGTAATATGATATTTAGTAGCATTCCATTCCTTTTTTTCTTTTTTCCAATCTTTTTATTCCTTTATTATTTAGTTCCATTTAAATATAAAAATTTAATATTATTAATATTTAGTTTGATTTTTTACGCCTGGGGGGAACCTATATATATATTACTTATGATTTTTTCATCAATAGTTGATTACATAAATGGACGAATGATCGAAAAATATAATAATAACAAAGTACGAAAAAAAATTTTTTTAATCAGTTCAATTATTATTAATTTAATTTTACTTAGCTTTTTTAAATATGCCGATTTTTTAATTCAAAGCATTAATAGTATTTTTAATATATCAATACCATTATTAAAACTAGGTCTTCCTATTGGTATTAGTTTTTTCACTTTCCAAACTATGAGCTATAGTATTGATGTATATAGGGGTGAAGTAAAAGCTGAACATAATTTTTTAACATTCATGACTTATGTTTCTATGTTTCCTCAATTAATTGCTGGACCTATTGTTAGATATGAAACAGTAAGTGAAGAATTAAAGACAAGAAAAATAAATTTTACTAATTTTTCTAACGGACTTCTTAGATTTATGAGAGGTTTGTTTAAAAAAGTAATAATCGCTAATAATGTAGGTTATTTATGGACTATTATGAGTGCATCTAATAATATATCAGTATTAGGATCATGGCTAGGTATAGTTGCTTTTACATTGCAAATTTACTTTGATTTTTCCGGTTATAGTGATATGGCTATAGGAATGGGAAAAATGTTAGGATTTAATTATTTAGAAAACTTTAATTATCCTTATATATCAAAGTCTATTACAGAATTTTGGCGTAGATGGCATATCTCTTTATCAAGTTGGTTTAGAGATTATGTTTATATACCTTTAGGTGGTAGTCGTGTTAAAAAAAGCGTCAATATTCGTAATATAATGATAGTTTGGATGCTTACTGGTTTATGGCATGGTTCTAGTTGGAATTTTGTATTATGGGGAATCTACTATGGTATATTATTAGTATTAGAAAAATTTGTTTTAAAAAAATTGTTAAATAAATTGCCTAATATATTAAAACATATATATACTTTAATATTAATAATTATTGGTTGGCTAATATTTGCTATACCTGATATTAATACATTAGGTGAATATATTAAAGCAATGTTTGGTTTAAATGGAAAAATCATTAATTCTGAATTTATTTATTATTTAAATAATTATTTTGTAATTTTGTTAATTGCTTCAATATTTTCTACACCAATTTATCCAATTTTAGAAAAAAAATTAAATAAAAATAAATTTATAAAATTTTTAATTGAATTAATTGTATATATTTCCTTTATTATTATTACGATTTCTTATTTAGTTAGCGATAATTATAATCCTTTTTTATATTTTAGGTTTTAAATTTTAAATTTTATGTTATAATTATATAGAGGAGGATTTTTATGAAAAAGTTTGTTTTTTTAATACCAGCATTTTTGTTATGTTTAACAGGTTGTGGAGCTAAAACTGGAACAATCACATGTACTTTATCTCAAAATGATGTTGTTAATGGTTATAAGCTTGAATCTGAATATAAAATTAATTATAAAGGAGATACTGTTGAAAATGTAGAAACTGTTGAAACAGTTACTACAGATTCTAAAGAATTATTAGATTCATTTGAAACATCTTTAAATGATACTTATAGTAAAACAAATGAAACTTATGGTGGATACACTTATAAAGTAACTAAAGAATCAGATAAAGTAACTTCTAAAGTTAAGATTGATTATTCTAAAATGGATATTGAAAAATTTGTTAAAGATCAACCAGCTTTAAAAACATATGTTAAAAATAATAAATTGCTTAAAAATGGTATTAAATCTCTATACGAAAGTATGGGCGCTACATGTAAATAAGAAATTGCTTAATTTATTAAGCTTTTTTCTTTTAAAAGAAGGTGAACTATGAAAAATTTTTATAACAAAATATTAGCTCTAATTTTAAGTATAATAATTGTCTTTTTAACAGTTCTTTTTATATTTAAGAATAAACAAACTTTTTCTGAAAATGAAAATAGATATTTACAATTATTACCTAAGTTTAAAATAAATTCTTTAATAAAAGGTACATATATAGAACAAATAGATGAGTTTTTAGCTGATCAGTTTCCTTTTAGAGATAAATTTATGAATATTAAAACAAAATTTGATAAATTATTAGGTAAGAAAGATATTAATAATGTCTATTTTGGTAAAAATGATTACTTAATTGAAAAATATAACAATCCTATTAATAGTAGTAGAATTATTGAAACTTTAAATAACTTTTATAAAGAAATTAATTATGTTAATTTAAACTTAATGTTAGTACCAACTAGTATTAGTATCAATAATAACAACCTTCCTAAAAATGTTGATTATAAAAATCAAATGAAACAATTAAATTATATTTATGATAATATTAGTTTTAATACAATAAATGTTTATGATATCTTAAAAGAACAAAATCAATATTATCAAATGTATTATAGATTAGATCATCATTGGACTAGTTATGGCGCTTATTATGCTTATTTAGAATATTCTAAAGCAAATAATATTAATTATTTATCTATCAACGATTTTAAAATAGAAGAAGTAACAAAAGAATTTAATGGTACATTATATTCTAAAAGTAATGATTATAGTAAGAAACCAGATTCTATTCACTTATTTATACCAAAAGAACATAATTATGAGGTAGAATATGTATACTCTAAAAGAAAAACAGATACTTTATATGAACTTTCATATTTAGATAAAAAAGATAAATATTCTTTATTTTTAGATAATAATCATCCCTTAATTATAACTACTAACAAAGATATTAAAACTAATAGTGAAATAATTGTTATCAAAGATAGTTATGCTAATAGTTTTATACCATTTTTAGTAAATCATTTTAAAAAGGTCCATATTATAGATCCTAGATTTTACCAAGAAAAAATTAGCGAGTATATTAAAAATAATAAAAATATCAAAGATGCTTTAATTTTATATAACATGAATACTATTGATCAAGATGTTGGAATTTTAACAATAAAATAATTTAAATTTTATTTTTTGTTAAACAAACCCATAATATTTCATATATTATTGTAGGGTGGTAACATGGAAAAGAAAGAAGAATTTAAGACCTTTGTTAGAAAAAATCCTAGCTTAATTAAATTTGTTAAAAATGGCGAAATGAATTGGCAAAAGTTTTATGAAATATATGATTTATATGGAGAAGATGAAAATGCTTGGGCTGATTATTTAAAAAAAGAGACTAAAGTTGTAGCTAGTGAAGCAGTCGCAACTTCATCAGTTGGAGATTTCTTTAATTTCATTAAAACTATTGATTTAGATAGTCTTCAAGAAACTGTTGGTAGCTTGCAAAGAGTATTAGGTGTATTTGGCGATTTAACTAATAAAAATACAGAGACACCAAAAGAAGAATATAAACCAAGACCATTATACAAACATTTTGATGACTAATGAATTTAGATACACAATTTAAAATAAAAAATAATCCCTTATATATAAGATATTTAAGGGAAAATTCAAATTGGTATAAAATATTAAATCGTGAGCCTAATAGTTTTAAAACTTTTGAAGAAGAAGTAAAAGCTAATTATAAATTAAGACCAGCTGATCGTTTAAGTCAAGCATTAGATTATATCGAAATGTTTGAAACAATTATGTCAACTCTAAAATAATATGGTATAATTAAAAAAACCTAATAAACTAGGTTTATAGGGGAAGTAGAATGTGGATTAAACCACATTCATATTATGTTCCATTATTAAATAATTATACATTGGAGTTGATTTTTATTATGAGAATTATAAGTGGTAAATATAAAGGAAGAAAAATAGATGGATATAATATAATTGGAACAAGACCAACAATGGATAGAGTAAAAGAATCTTTAATATCAATGATTCAAAATAAAATAAAAAATAGTATTTGTCTAGATTTATTTTCAGGAAGTGGATCAATTGGTTTTGAATTTTTAAGTAATGGAGCACATACATGTTATTTCATTGATAATAACAAAAAAGTAATCGATAAAATAAAAGAAAATATTAATAAATTAAAAATAGAAGAAGAACATTACATTATTTTAGATGATTATAATAACGCTTTAAAAAAATTAAAAAACCAAAATATTAAATTTGATATTATTTTTTTAGATCCTCCATATCAAAATAATTATATAAATAAATGTCTTAGGTTAATAATAGAATATAATCTTTTAAATAAAGACGGTATCATTATTTGTGAATATGAAAATGAAGTAATGAAAACACAATTAAAAGTATTTAAAGAAAAAAAATATGGTAGTAAAAATATAGTTATTTATAAAATTTAACATTTATTTTAAGTATAATTAGAAATAATATTATAATTGAAGGGGTGATGAATACGTTCACAGTATCAACAACATTAACAAAAAGTAAATATAAATTTATTAAAAGATGGTTAGAATATGTACCAGATTATTTAGAAGATATATTAAACAAACAAAATGAAGATTTAAGTGAAAAAGAAAAAGAAGAATTATTACAGATTAAATTAGATATAGAAATGGCAAACATAATTTCAAAATTTGAATGTAAAATGAAAGAAGAAACTGATTTTGTTGAACTTAATTCTGAAGAAGAAAATTTGGTAAATAAAGTTAATAAATATTTTAATTTAGAAAAAATTGCGGTAAGAAAAATAAGTGACTCAGATTTAAATATGATTAATAATATACTTAGTGAATATAATGGATTTAATAAAGCTCAAATATATAAAAATATTGAAATTTTAAAGAATGAATTTAGTAGAGAGTATGCACATGTATTATTAAAAAATATCTCTATTGAATATCAGGTGAAGCAATATGAAGATGGGCTTTCTAAAATGAAATTGAAGCAAAATAAAAGAAAAGTTTGTCCTAAAAAATATTAGAAGCACAAATAATTGTGTTTTTTTTATTAATTTGACATTTTTAAAAAAAGATTTATAATATAAATTCTTAAGGGGGTACTATATGAAAAAAATAGATATTAGAAAGCAAGAATTTGAATTATATATGTTGTTTTTTGATATGAAAATTGATATCAAAACATTAAAATCAAAATTAATAGAAATTGATGAATTACTTTTAAATCAATCAATTATTAATTATTTTTATAATATAGTAAAATCATTTGCTAAGAATAATTTTAATATTGATAATTTTGATTACTTTGTGGCAAATAGACAATTATTTAAGTATTGTTTTGATATTTGTACTAAATATGCTAATGATGAACTTAGTATTATTCAATAAAAGATTAACTAATTGTAGACAATTAATAAATGAATTTATAAAAGCTGATATGTCTCTTGATAAGTTTGTACTTAGTAAAGGTATTACTAAGCGTGATTTTTGGGAAAATCTATATTTTATTAAAATGTATGATAATAATTTATATTTAAAATACTATGATTATCTTGAAAATAAACAACTTTTAAAAAAAGGAGAAGCTGTTGTACAAGTTTATAAAATAATTGATGGTTTAAAAAATGGAGTTTTAGATTCCAGAACAAATAAAATTCGTCCTTTTGATATACTAGATTATTTTGAAATAACTGATTTAAATTATAGTAATTTGGTAAATTATACTCATAAAATTTTACAAAAACAAGATTTACAATTATTAAAAGATTTTTTTGTTAAAAATCAAATTATAAAAATAAGAGAAAAAGAAATATTAAATTCAAAACTTATTATTAAAAATCAAGAAATAAAAACTGAAGATAAAATAGAAATAATTAATTATTTGAATAGCATAAATGCTCCTTTAACACTTAAATTACTTAAAGTAGCATTTGATAGATATTTAAATAATGAGTTAAATATGGAAAATAGTTTAAAATATAAACCGTAATATAAACACATTTGTGTTTTTTCTTTTTACTTATTTACAATTAAAAATATTTATAGTAAAATTAAACTAGATAGTAGGTGAACATTGATGAAAGATAAAGGCTTTACTTTAGTGGAACTAATGGGAGTGATAATAATATTAGGAATAATATTATTAATCGCAACTCCATCTATTAATAAAATACTTAAGGGTAGTAAAAACGATTTGTATAATGCTCAAATAAATGGAATAAAAGAAGGTTTAAAAAATTGGGCAGTAGACAATAATAAATTATTACCAATAAAAGAAAATGAATCCATCGTACTTACATTAGGACAATTAAAAATAGGAGGGTATATAGAAAGTAAACTAATAAATCCCAAAAATAATAAATGCTTTGGTAATGATATGCTTTTAACAATTACTAGATATCAAAAAAACTATATATATGAAGTAAATGAAGATACAGGAGTAGAAACAGATAAATGTAGTGATTATATAAAACCTTACATGATTTTAAAAGGAGATAGTATAACATATGTAGAACTTAATGGTACATATGAAGAAAAAGGTGTAATAGCAACCAGCGGATCTGGAGAAGATATAACTTCTAGTGTAACAACAAAAATAACAGGTTCAGAAAATTTAATCGATACAAGTAAATTAGGAAACAAATATACAATAGAATATACAGTAACATCTGATGATACTACAGTATCAATGAATAGAACAGTTATAATAAGAGATACAGAAAAACCTGTTTTAAATGTACCAGATAATATTACACTTAATATAATAGATAAAACATTTGATCCATTAGAAGGAGTAACAGTAACAGATAATAGTGGTGAAAATATAAGTGTAAAAGTAAAAAGTAATATCAGTCTTGGAATACCAGGAGAATATACTATAACTTATACAGCTATTGATAGTAGTGGAAATAGTATTAGTAAAACAAGAGTAGTAACAATAAATAAAGACATATTAATATCTCTTAATAATTGTATAAAAGATATAACTACTAAATGTGAAAATGGAACCAAAGTAAAGGTAAGAGTAAATAATAAAGAAAATTATGATTTTTATGTCATAAATGATACAGGTGAATATATAGAATTAATTATGGATAGAAATTTAGGAGAAAAAGTAGCTTGGATCTCTAAAGAAGATTATATTAAGGCAGGAGGAACAGAAAGTGATTATGGAGAATATGGAAACAATAATAAAGGTCCACTCACAGCATTAAATCAATTAGAAGATTTAACTAAAAATTGGACTAATATACCTGCATATGATTATACCTTAGAAGATGACAAACCATTGAAGATTGAAGAACAACAAGGTAAAAGTTCAAAAACAATGTATCAGAAGGTAACCAGAACAAATGTTAGAGCTAGATTATTATCTATAACAGATATCGAAGATTTTATTGTCCTTGATTTAAAAAACAACTCAATAACAATGCCAAAATATTTATATGAAAATTTAAGTGAAGCAAATACCGAAGGTAAGCCACATGAATACTGGTTATCTACAGCATTCTCTAATCATACTTACTACAGTTTCAATGTGAACTATAATGGTGGAGTTGGTGGTACTGATGGTCATAATTATGGACATGGTGGAGTTCGTCCTGTTATAAAGGTATCTAAAAATCTATAAACATAATTATTAAGATTTTTCTTAATAATTTTTAGATTAATAATTAATTTACTAATTTTTAATATATTGATATAATAATTATGGTGATGATATGAAAAAATTATATAATATTGTATTCCCAATATGGTTTATTTTAATAATGCCGCCTATAGTATTACTTGTAATACCATCTAACTTTATAATAGATAGTATAGTATTAATATTAGGATTTAAATTATTAAAATTAAATAATTGGTTCGAAAAATATAAAAATATTATCTTAAAAGTATGGATTATTGGTTTTATAGTAGATATATTAGGTTCATTCCTTCTTTTAATAACACAATTTATTCCTAATAATGATTTTCTATATAATAATTTAATTTATCCTTTAGCTTGGAATCCATTTAATAAACCATTAGCGTTTATTTATGTATTTTTAATATTATTAATATGTGGTTTTTTAATCTATTTTATAAACTATAAAATATCTTTTAAAAAAGTAGAACTAGAAGAAAAAAGCAAAAAAACAATATCTTTATTACTAAGTATTTTAACAGTTCCATATTTATTTTTATTACCAACATCTTATTTTTATAAAGAAGATAAAACTTTAGAAAAATATCAAGATTCTTATATAGGTGACAATAGTGCTGTTGGATATATTATAGATAAAATATCAAGTGGTGAATATTTAAATAACTTTATTTTACACACAAAAAAAGAACCATATGGAATTACTATAAATTACAAAGAAAGCTCTTATGGGGACATTTATAAAAATATAGAACAGGATAGCCTAATCTTATTTAAATTAATTAAAAATGTGTCTTATGTAGAATTTAAAATAAATAATAAAACTTATACATTCGATACTAAATATATAAATAATATATATAATGATATTAAAAAAATAGATTTAAATGATATTTATGAAAGATATAATAATGAATATTTTCAAAAATTTACATATTTAGGACATATAGATGATTATGATCTTTTTGATACTAGTTCAACTTGTGGTACTAATGAAAACGAATTATATAGTGATGATAATTATAACTATTTTATAGAATGTTCTAATATAGATACATTATATTTAGTAAATGATAAAATAAAAATAAAACTACAAACAGCTTTAAATAAAAAACAAATAAATATTGATGATCTATTTAAAATAAATTTAAAAATAAGTAAAAAAATAAAGAGGAGAAAAAATAGTATTAAGTAATAATTATTAAAATATTAAATATAATTTAATGTATTATAAAATATAATACATTTGGAAACTCGTAGGATTACGGTTTCCTTTTTTATATAATTATTGTATAATATTAATGGTGAAATTATGAAAAAAATTAGTTTAATTAGTTTTATATGTATTATAGTTGACCAATTAGTAAAAATATTAGTAACAAAAACTTTAATTTTAAATAAAAGTATTATTTTAATTAATAATTTTTTTAACCTTACTTATGTTACAAATAGTGGAGCTGCTTGGAGTATTTTTAATGGTAATCGTTTTTTTCTAATTATGGTAGCTATTATATCAATAATAATTATATATATGTTTTTTATTAAAAATAAGAATTTAAAAAAAATAGAAATTATAACTTATGGATTATTGTTTGGAGGAATATTTGGTAACTTAATTGATAGATTAATATTTGGCTATGTTATCGATTATTTGGACTTTTGTATCTTTAATTATGATTTTCCTATTTTTAATATCGCAGATATATGTATTGTAGTATCTGTATTCTTGATTATATTAGATATATTTAGAGGTGAAAAAAATGAATTTAGTAGTGCAAAATAGTGGTGAAAGATTAGATTTTTATTTAAGCAAAGAAATAGAAAATATCAGTCGTAGTAAAATAATAAAATTAATTAAAGATAAAAATATTTTAGTGAACGATAAACCAGTAAAACCAGGATATATAATAAAAGAAAACGATATAATAGAAATAGACTATGAAGAAGAAAGTAATGATATTAAACCTGAGAAGATGGATTTAAATATTGTGTATGAGGATGACGAGGTTATTGTTGTCAATAAAGCAAATGGAGTAGTAGTTCATCCTGGTAATGGAAATAATCATGGAACATTAGTTAATGGTCTTGTCTATCACTCTAATAATTTAAGTAATTTTAATGAGTTTAGACCAGGAATAGTTCATAGAATAGATGCATATACAACTGGTCTTTTAATGGTTGCTAAAAATAACTATGCCCATGAATTTCTAGCTAATCAACTAGCTAATAAAACTACTACTAGAGTCTATATAGCATTAGTTTGGGGAGTTATTAATAATGATACAGGAACAATTGATGCTCCTATAGGCAGAGATTTAAAAGATAGAAAAAAAATGTCTGTAACTGATATAAATGCTAAAGAAGCTATAACACATTTTAAAGTATTAGAAAGATATAAAAATGCAACTTTAATAGAACTTAAATTAGAAACAGGTAGAACTCATCAAATAAGAGTTCATATGAATTATATAAATCACCCAGTTGTTAATGATCCTGTATATGGAAAACATAAATTAATAGATGATAGTGGACAATGTTTGCATGCAAAAACTTTAGGATTTGTTCACCCAAAAACCAAAGAATATATAGAATTTTCTAGTGAATTACCTGAAACATTCACAAATATTTTAAATAAATTTAAAAATTAATTAAACTTTACTAAATGTATAAAAAAGTGTAAAATAATTATTGATTGGAGGATTTATGGAAGGAACAGTAGATAAACATGATGAATTAGTTATGAAGCTTTTACATTACTTTATAACGGAACAAGGATATAGCCCAATCATTTTACAAGGTGCTCAAAATGAAATTTGGCTTGAAAATTTAAATAACAATCATAAAGTAGTTCGTATTGTTAGTAATTATATTCATAATAATGAACAATTAGATTTTGATATATTTAAAACAAAACAAATAATGAAAAAAGTAAAACAAAAAACTATGTCATTATCAATGAATACCTTAAGTATTTTTATTAATTTAGGTGATAATGTAGATACTAATAATACTAAAATAAATAATATTGATTGTGTTTATATTGATTCAATAGAAGATTTAAAAAAATATGATTTTATTAAAGAAGAATTTCCAACTATAACTAATAAAACAGATTTTAAAGAAAAAGGAATGGAATTATTTATAAAATTAACTAGAGAGATTTCTAAAGCTAGCGAGAATGAAACTATAAAAGCTGAAGATGTATTCGCTAAGAAAAAGCCAGTTGTTACTTATACTTTAATAATAATTAATATTTTAGTATTTATTATGATGTATATATTTGGTAAAGGTAGCCATAATACAGAAACTTTATTAAATTTTGGGGCTTGTTATACTCCATATATTAAAGTTGGAGAATACTATCGTCTACTTACTAGTGCCTTTTTACACATAGGTGTTCTTCATTTAATTATGAATATGTATGCTTTATATGTAATAGGTCCACAAATAGAAAGTTTTTTTGGAAAAACTAAATATCTTATAATTTATATAATGAGTGCTATATTAGGTAATTTACTTTCAATGCTTTTTTTAGGAAGTGATAGATTAGGAGCAGGTGCTAGTGGAGCAATATTTGGCTTACTTGGATCAATGGTATATTTTGGATACCACTATAGAATATATTTAGGTGGCGTAATAAAATCTCAAATAATACCCTTGATTATTATGAATTTATCATTAAGTTTATTTATACCTAGCATTGGAACATCAGCTCATATTGGGGGACTAATTGGAGGAGTTTTAGTTTCAATGGCAGTAGGTGTTAAATATAAATCTACTACTAGCGAAAAAATAAATGGATTAATTTTAACTTTAATGTTTACAGCTTTCTTAATTTATATGGCGTTTATTAGAACTATATAAAGTATTATTTGATTATTCATGTATTATACTAATTAAGTAGGGGGATTTTATATGTTAGCAAATCAAGAAAATGACTGTAATACATTTTTTAAATCAGAAATTAATGAAAATAAAAATATGGAAATGCAAAATATGGATTATTATAATGATGTTATTTTGGATTTTTCTTATTTTGATGATAAAAATAAGAAAGATGAAACTTCATTTGACTTAGGTGATAAAATAAAACAAGAAAAAATATCTAAGTATTTGAAAAAATTAGAACTTAGAAAACAATATCCTAATATAAAAAAACGAGTATTAAGAGAAAAAAATGATATATATAATGAAGAAGTAAATAAAAAGAGGTTTAAAACCATTTTAAATAATTCTAGTATTGATGTTTATTACTATTTAACTAGTGTCGCTAAAACTTATTCTAATATTTTAAAACAAAGAGATGATAGATTATTCAATGTTAAAAAATTATTTAAAGAAAAAGATGCTGTTGCTTTATCTATTGTTTTAAGTGTATTTTTAACAGATAATGATGTAAAAAAAATATTTGAAAAATATCATTTAACTTTGAATAAAATACTAAATTATTATGGATTAAAAGAAGATATAATAAAATTTAGTAAAGAAAAAAAAGAGGATAAAATAGATATAGATGATACAATATTTAAAATAATTTGCCATTTAGATGATATAAGTTCTTCTAATTTAACAATAGAATATTTTGTTTTAAAAAGTTTAGAAAATACTAATTTTTTATCTTTATTAGAGCATTTTAAAATATCAAATGAAATTTTAAAATATGAAATAGAAACTAAAAAAGACTATTTATCAGAATTAACTATAAAAGAAAAAAAGACTTTTTTAGAAAAACAAACAATTGATGAATTAGATATAAATAGTAATATTAGTATTTTAGAATTTGGAAATTCTTTGATACCTCATTCGAATACTATACTTGATGAATTTACGAGACTAAAATTAAGTAATGCTCATAATAAATCAGTAGAGGAAATAAGTAAATTTATAAATAAACTTTACTCTAAACCAAATTGTTTTTTAAATGTATTATGTGAATGTTTTGGAATAGATCAAAAGAAAAAAGTAAATCTTCAATTACTTAATAAATTGAAAAAAGTAATTGAAGAAAATATGCAAATATTATTAAAAGAAATAGAAGAATATGGAAATTTATGTGATTATATAAAATCTTTTCTAAAAATAAATAAAGAATATTTGTTAATAGAAACTAATGAAATAGAAAAGTTAAAAAGCTTAACTGAAGAAAAAAAAGATATTAATGAAACTTCAATGACTAATATTTTTAAAACTTCAATAGTTAACTCAACTTTAAAAAATTTACAAAATAAAAAATTTACTTTTTCAACAACTAATATTTTAATGGAACAAAAATTAATTGAAGTAATTCAAGAAATCAATAATTGTTTTATTACTGTAAACACTTTAAAAGTAACTAAGAATAATTTAATTCCACTTATCGAATTAGAAGTAATACAATCTCAAATTAGTGAAGATAAAGCTTTAAATTTAACAGATAGTATAATTAGTTTATTTGATTCATTACTGTTAAGAAATAGTGATAAAATAGCTGAAAATATAGAATATATTAAAAAATCAGATGTGTCTCAAAGAATATTTTCTTCATTTGCTACAGAGGTTAATTATATTACAGATCTTTTTAATCAGACTGATAATGCTATAGCAGAAAATACTAAAATTAAACGATTATAGAAATGAGGAGTATATGGAAATAAGCAAATTGAAATATCCTATAAAATATGCTATTATGTCCTTTGAAAAGGCCAATAATTTTGGACATGATATAGTTTTTTATATTACTTCAAAATGTTATGTTGTTAGTGAAAAATATGTATATGGTAGTGAAAATGTAAAGTATGTAGCTGAAGTAGTGTTTTTATGGTCAGAAAAAGATATAATGGAACATTTATGTTTTAATAGAGGTTTTAAAAGAACAGTTCCCAAATATGATTTTGATTTTGAATGTATTAATTATACCAAAGTAAATAGATTATTTGATAGCTTTGATGAAGCATCAATAATAACAGATAAATTAAATAAGGAAATTCTTGATCACGAACTTGGAACAATTCCATTTGATCAAAATTATGAAGTAAAACGTAAAAAAATAGAAGAAACTTATTATAAAACTTTAAGCAAATATAAGAAAATAGAACAAATAATAGAAACTGAAACTATAGATACAGAAATAACATATGATAGTGTTAATGATTATAAAAATAAACAAAAAATTTACAATGTATGTTAATAATTTAAATTATTGATAAAGTCAGTAATTTTAGATTTGCTTACATTCTTTTTTATGTTATAATATTTATAAATAGGGGGGAAATTCGTGGGAAGATATTCATTAAAGGTTGGTTTCAATAATTTGCCTAGTGTTATTATAGATATTCCTGAAAATGGGAAGTTGAAAGAAAAAACAAGTTTAATGGCAATAGATTCTTATACAATAGGAAAAGAGCCTAGTTATTTACTGAAAACTTTGGATTTTAATCAAGCAATTATTAATAACAAAACTAAATTATATATATCATATATTAGTAATGGGTATGAAAAAAGATTAGATCCTATATTCAATAATAGTCATGATTTAAAATCTATTTCTGATAATAATGAAAGAAAAATAAACATTAAAAATTCTAAGTTTTTGAACTTTATGAATAATGTATTTTTACCATTATTAGAAGATCCTAGATTTATAGTATTTTTAAAAGGAAAAAATTTCCTCACTCTTAAGTTATCAGAATGGATAAATAATTATTTATATAATGAATATGAAAATGAATTTTGTTATTTTAAAATACTTGAATATGCATCTAATTATAAACAATTTAGATCACTAATTATAGGAGTTGAATTATATAATAATCCTAATTATTTAAAACAAAGCATAGTAAAATATGAAAAACCTAATTATGAAAGATTCGTTTTATCTAAAATGAATGATGAAATAGATCCAGATGAACAATTTGGTTTATATAGTGAAGAAGAATTAAGAAAATATGCTGATTACATGGATTCTCTTCCAAGTGAATTTGATTGTCATAGTAAAACTTTATAATGCCAAAAATATTATGTAAATTAATATAAAAATATAGAAGATGAATATTGATTATTTGTCTTTTTTGTTCTATAATTAAAATAGGTGATAGTATGAAAATATTATGTATAGGACATGCAGCATATGATATAACAATCCCAGTAGATAATTTTCCCTTAGAAAATACTAAAAATCGTGTTCATAATCGTGTTGAATGTGGTGGAGGGCCATCAGCAACTGCCGCCTATTTACTTGGAAGTTGGGGTATGGAAACTTACTTTGCTGGTATTGTAGGTAAAGATTTGTATGGAAAAAAAATAAAAACAGAATTTGATTTAGTTCACGTTAATACGAAATACTTAGAAATGAGTGAACAGCATATAACTACATCAAGTTTTATTTTAGCTAATACTTCTAATGGTAGTAGAACTACATTTACCTATAGACCTAGTGATATGAAAATGAGTGATTTTTCGTTAGATTTTGAGCCAGACGTTATACTTATGGATGGACAAGAATATGAAATGTCTAAAAAAATATTAGAAAAATATCCTAACGCTATTAGTATTATAGATGCTGGTAGATCAAGAAAAGAAATAATTGAACTATCAAAATTAGTTACATATTTAGTCTGTTCTAAAGAATTTGCTGAAAATGTTGCTGAAATTAAATTCAATGAAGATTATAGTAATATAAAAGAAGTGTATAGTAAATTAGAAAGCATATTTCATAATAACATAGTAGTTACATTAGAAGCTAATGGATGTTTATACAAAATAAATAATGAATTAAAAATAATGCCTTCAATCAAAGTAAAAGCTATTGATTCAACAGGGGCTGGTGATATATTTCATGGAGCATTCACTTATGGGATTGCTAAAAAATATGATTTTGAAACAGTATTAAAACTTTCTAATATAGCTGGAGCTATATCAGTATCTAGAATAGGTACTAGAGTTTCAATACCAACTATAGAAGAAATGAAAGAAGTTTATAATGAGTTTAAATGATCTAATATTTATAGACAATCTTCCTAAATTAGATCTACATGGTTTTGATAGAGAAACAGCTAGAGTAGCTATAAATGACTTTATAAACGATAATTATAAATTAAAACACCAATTTGTATCAATTGTTCATGGTATTGGTAGCGGAATACTTAGAACAACTACTAATATAGTCTTAAAAAATAATAAAAAAGTAATAGCTTTTAAAACATTTTACTATAATAATGGATGTACAATAGTAGAAATTGACATTAAGCCTTAAAAATATTGACTTTTATTAGTATTTATGATATTATTAATAAACGATTAACTAATAAAAAAGGAGGGTAATATTGTGAAAGATAGTTATGTATTTGAGTATATAAATGAAAATGAATTTAAAAAATTAGAACGTTCTTTAAAAAAGTATAATATGCTAGCATATAAAAAACTTTATTTTGAATATTATCCTAAGCTTAAAGAAGGTAATTTTATAGGGGAATTAGTTTCTACTAATAGTAATCAAGGTTCAAAAACGTATGAGTTAAAATTACCAACTGATATTATGTTTTCTAAAGTACATGGTGATATAAAATTAATATATTTAGTTTATGAAACAGAAAAAATTGTAATGTTAGACAAAATAATGCCTGTAGATATTTTAAGTGAAGGCCATCAACAAGAATTGGTAACTTATAAAGGTGTAATGGTTTCTAAAGAGCATTCCGAAAAGGATTTATTTAAAATAAATTTATTAAATATGATTGAGAAATAGTTTTAATACTATTTTTTCATTATTTATACATTGCCCCATAGCCAAGTGGTAAGGCATCGGCCTCTGACTCCGACATGCGTTAGTTCGAATCTAACTGGGGCAACCAAATAGGTGATTTTATGAATAATATAGATTTAAGTAATTTAATATTTCCAGATATTAATAAAAGCATTGAATATTATAAAGATATGTATCCATCTCGAAATTTAGATGAATCTGCTAAAGTTACAAGGTTTGCTCCAAGTCCAACTGGTTTTGTTCATTTAGGTAATTTTGAAACAGCTTTAATAAATTATATTTTAGCAAAAACCTCTAATGGTATTTTTTATTTAAGATGTGAAGATACTGATCAATCCAGAAAAGTAGATGGATCTTTTGATAAAATAGTAGATGTTTTAAATAAATACAACATAAAACCAGATGAATATGAATTTAATAATAACATAGTTGGTAATTATGGTCCTTATATTCAAAGTAAAAGAAGAGAAATATATCATACATTTATTAAATATTTAATTCAAATAGGTAAAGCATATCCTTGTTTTTGTACTAAAGAACAATTAAATAACAAAAGAAAAAAACAAGAACAAAACAAAGAACGAATTGGTTATTATGGGAGGCATGCAAATTGTAGAAATTTAAGTATTGATGAACAAATATCTAATATTAAAAATGGTATTCCTTATGTTATTAGATTTAAATCTAGTGGTGATAATAATAAAAGATTTGATTTTAATGACTTAGTTAGAGGAATAATATCTCTACCAGAAAATGATCAAGATTTTGTAATAATGAAATCTAATGATAGACTACCAACATATCATTTTGCTCATTTTGTTGACGATTATTTAATGCATACTACTCATGTAGTAAGAGGAGAAGAGTGGTTATCATCAGTTCCAATTCATATAGAATTATTTCAAACTTTTAATACTAAACATCCTAAATATATTCATATACCTTTATTACTAAAAAAAGAAGGTAATAATCTTAGGAAAATAAGTAAAAGAAAAGATCCAGAAGCTTCTATGACTTTCTATGAAGAAAAAGGTTATCCTACCCAAGCAGTTATTGAATCTTTAATGACAATTATTAATTCTAACTATGAAACTTGGCATGATAATAATAAAGATAAAATATATTTAGATTTTATCTTTAGTCCTAAGAAAATGTCTGCTACTGGTGGAGCTTTATATGATATTGAAAAACTAAATAATATATCAAAAAATTATATTAGCAAACTGAGTGCTAAAGAATTATATAATAGAGTTTTAAATTGGTCCAAAAAATATGATAAGGAATTAGAATTATTATTAAAAAAGTATCCTGAATATACTATAAAAATATTTAATATTGAAAGAGAACAAAAAAATCCTCGAAAAGATTTTATATGTTTTTCTGATATTAAAAATCAAATATGTTATATGTATGATGAACTATTTAAAGAAAAAAACTATGAATTTGATAAAATAACTGATCATAAAGAAATAGAAAAGATATTAAAAACTTATATAGATAAATATTATGATATTAATGATGACAAAGATACTTGGTTTAATAAATTAAAACTTTTATCTGAAGAATTAGGATATGCATCTAATATAAAAGAATATAAACTAAATCTTGATAAATATAAAGGAAGTATAGCAGATATAAGTACAGTTATTAGGGTAGCATTAACAACTAAAAAAATTACTCCTGATCTATATGAAATATTAAAGATATTAGGAAAAGAAAGAATAAAAAAAAGATTTGAAGTCTTTTATTTAAATTGATATTATAAATAAAAAAACTTACATATGAATAAATGGCTAGCTTATATAATAAAAAACTAAGTAGTTGACAATCCATCATTTTTATTGTTTTACAAACAATTCCTTTAAATTATCAGAAACTTTATGATGAAATAGAATTATTTTAAAAGATGGGTTATTATAAAAACAAAGTATTAAGAAGTATTCTAGATAAGGTTAGCTAAGATAGTTTTAAAAATGATATTAATATATTAGATTTATAATTATATGTAAGAAGATTTTTGTAAAAAAATAAAGAAAGGTATTGAAAGAAACCATACATTTATGATAACATAGTAATGTCTTTTGATTAATATATTATTTAGTTGGTCCGTTGGTGAAGTGGTTTAACACATTGCCCTCTCAAGGCAACATTCACGAGTCCGAATCTCGTACGGATCACCACATAGATATAAAACTCAAATTTTTTATTTGAGAGTGATAGAATAATTATTAAATATAATCGAATTAATTGGTGTCAAAAATATTGAATACATTCAAGTTGTTCTTATTGTTTTAGATATAATATTATCTAAAAATGAAGATATATCAAGAAATGATATAGTTCGTTTAATTATGACTACTGTGTATAATATAAATGATTTATCTACATATTTAGTTTTTAAAGAATCAAGATATTTATTAATCCGTGATGGAATTTCAGAAAGTGAAATTTATCCTAGCAAATCATTACAAATTAAAGATTTATTGTATGATCATATTCAAGGAAATATTAGATTGTCTAAAAATCAACGAAAAGAAATTAATAGGCAACAAATAAAAAGTAAAAAAAATTTTATTAAAAAAATAACTCAAAATTAATACTAAAAACTCGTTATTGATTTAACGAGTTTATTTTTGATTTTCAATCATCATACCTTTATAATATTTCCAAGCTAAAACTCTAAAAACCATTCTATCAATAGTATCTTCACCAATAGTTCCATTATTTATAGCACTTTTAATACTTGATATACTGCTTTTATAGTCAGTAGTAATAATTAAATCATTACCAGCATTAACAGCTTTAACTACAACATCATCAATAGAAGAAACAGCAGACATAGCTATATCATCAGTTATAATTATGCCAGTAAACCCTAAATCATTTCTAAGTAAGTTATGAACACTAAAAGATAGGGAAGCAGGATTAGTAGAATCAATACTATTAACTATATTATGACTTACTAAAACAGCTTCAGCACCAGCTTCTATTCCTGCTTCAAATGGTGGTAAATCATTATTTTTAATATCATCTATACTTCTAGTATCAGTTACACTACTAGTATGTGTATCAGCATTATTTCCATAACCTGGAAAGTGTTTTAAAGTATAAGATACATGAGAACCCTTACTAGCTTTTATAACAGTTTTAGCATAGTCAGAAGTTATACTAGTGTTTTCTCCTAATGATCTGTTATACATATAATCACTTGGATCAGTAGATACATCTACAACTGGAGCTAAATTAAGATTAAGTCCTAAATTATTTAATACACCACTTTTAGCAATAGTATCCTCTTTAATTTTATCAAGACCACCTAAATTATACAATTCTCTTGGAGATTTAAAAGGTTCTTTAACTAAATTATAATTACTACTAACTCTAACAACACTACCACCTTCTTCATCTACAGCTGTAAGAATAGGTATTTTAGCTACTTTTTGGAGATTAGATGTCATATTTTGTATCTCAGATATTGTTTTATCTTTAAAATCTTTAGCAAAGAATAAATATCCTCCAAATTGATAGTTTTTTAATTCTTCTATTTGATTAGTATCTGGATATCTAACTAAAAGAATTTGACTAATTTTTTCATCTAATGACATCTTTTTAAGTCTGTTATTAGCAAGGACATAATAATCACTAAATATTCCTTTATCTAACCAATCAGATGAAATATTATTTTCATCTTTAATAACTGGAGTAATAGTGTAGTTAACAATTTCTACATCTTGTAATTCTTTATTTTTATCTAATATACCTCTATATTCGATAGTAATACCAGATCCTACTTCAGCATCGATATCATCAATATCAAAAGTATAAATAATATTTTCATGATCTTTAACTGTTAAGTAACTGTCTTCTAAAGTTAATATAGTAGCTTCAATTTCACTAGTTTTAGCTTTATCTTTATTTTTAAATAAGTATAATAATAGTAAAGCTATAAATGCTAGAATTATACTACCAATAATAAATAATTTTTTCTTATCCATAAATATCACCCATTTACAATTAATTATATCCATTAAATAATAAAATATTACTAAATCTTTTTAACAAAAATATGATAAAATATATAAAGAAGGAGGTATTTTCATGATTAACTTTGTTATAATTGATAAAAATATATCTTTTCAAAAAATAATTAAAACTATTATCTTTAAAATTATGAATAATTTAAATCAAGAATATAAAATATATTTTTATAAAGAAATCAATCAAATACCTCAATTAGAAGAACAACCTAAAATATATATACTAGACATAGATTCTTTAGGATTAGAAGCTTTTGAATTTGCTAAAAAAATACGCAAATATGATTTTCAAAGTTTTATATTTCTTAATACTAATTATTCATCTAAGTTTTTTCAAAAAATATATAGAGAATTAATTATGATATCAGGTGTTATTGATTATGAAAATAATTATAGAGTTTTGTATGATTTCCTTTCCTTAATAGTTAAAAAACTAAGTAATAATTGTTTAAAAATTAAATCAAATAATATATTATATAAAATTAATTTAGACAAAATATTATATATAACCAAAGAAAAAGATAATCATCGCATTTTAATTGTTACTGATAATAATCATTATTCTATTTTTTCTACACTAAAAGATATATTTAATTCATTAGATGATAGATTTATATATAGTCATCGTGCTTGTATAGTAAATACTGATAGAATTATATTTGTAGATAAAAATATGCGAACAATTACCTTTGATAACAATATTGAAATTAATCTATTATCTTTTAGATCTATTAAAGATATTCAAAATAAATTTAAAAATCAGTTGTAATCATATGCGATATATACTATAATATTTATGATACATAAGATACTAAGTTCTATAAAATATTTTTATAGAAGGGGTAGATAGCATGGAAATAATGGCTTTTTCGTTAATTTTCTTTATAATTTTCTTATCATATATGTTACAAAAATAAAAACACAAGTAGTGCTTTTATACTGAAACCAAGAGAACTTAGTCGGACAACTTATGTATCTCTTTTTTGTTTCTATTAATATTATATATTAATTTTATTTAAAAAGAATACTTATTGCTTAAACGTATTAAAAAAACGCTTAAACGTATAGTAAGGTAGTAATAAATGACTTTTAATTATATAATGATGTTTATAGAGTTTTGTTAAAAATTTTTATAATATTAAAAAATAAATTTAAATTATTGATTTTATGATATAATATAACATGTATGGGAGGTTTTAAGGTGAAAGATATTGATAAAATAAGAAATATAATAGAAAATGAATTAAATGAGAATATAAGAAAAATAGAATGTTTAGAAGATAAGATAAACATTATTAAAGAAAATACATTTAATCAAAAATTTGTTACAGGTATTCCTTTTGGATTAATTTCATTAATTATTATAATAATTAATATTTCTATACTTGATTTTAATTTAGTTCCAATAGAACTAATTCAACCATTATCTATTTGTATTCCTACTTTAATGGGTTTTATAGGACAACAAATAGTATATAGGAAAAAGCAATGTAAACAAAAATTAAGAAAAGTAAGTAATGCTAAAAGTAATAAAGATCTATTAAGTGAAATCACTAAATACGAAATAGAAAAAGAAAAGCTTATTAATAAAAATAAAATTTTAAATAAAGTTTGCACCGATTTAGAATCGGATAAATATCCTTTTAATATTTATTATGAAAAATATAGTATTGCTGAAAAAGAAAACTGTCAAACTCAAGAAGATTTATTTCAAAAAATCAACAATATCTTAATTGAAGATGAGGAAAAATTAGACAAACTTTCTATTAAAAAGTTTTTACAAAAAAAATTTAGAAATGCAAGATTTAGATTAAGTATATCTGATTATCTTTTTAGCTATGGCATGATAGGTTTTGCATTACCATTTATGATTTATAACTTAGTTGGTCTTGAATTGATTTTAAATGATTTGCAATTACATACTAGTTTTTTAGAAATCATTTCTCCAGGTATTATAGGCTTTGTAGTTGCAACTACTTATGGACTAAATAACAGAAAGAATAGTATATCTACTTTTAATAGTTTTAATGAAAAATTAGGTGAAGATAAACTTTCTTTAATAGAAACAGAAGATGAAGAAAAAAAATTAGGATTTGAACTATATAAGATAATGCAAAATATTAGTAAAACTAAATTATATTTAGAATCTATAAAAATAAAACAAGAAAAAGAAAAAATGATACTAGAACAAAACAATCAAGCAGAAACCCAATTACATAAAGAGGTTCTATATGATTCAACTAATAAAAAATCGGATATTCATTATGAAGAACAAGAAATGGATGAAATTAAAGAAAATAATAATATATCTATAGAAACAAGTGAAAAAAGAATGAAATTCGTAAAAAATACACATAACAACAAATAAAAACTTATATAAATAGATTATAAAAAGAGAAGTAAATTCTCTTTTTATAATAGTGTTTAGATTTGTTTACTATTCAGTTTATCTTTAATTAAATCATTGGTTTTAGAATAAAAATTCATATTCCATAGTTTACCATTAATATAATAGGCATCAAGTCTTATACCATTTAATTCAGCAACCTTTTCGTGTAGTTTCAATGAAGGATTATTAAACTCAAATACTGCACTAGTTACACTTGCATATCCAATTGAAAAAAGTTCTTCATAAACCCGATTAATAACCATTCTTCCTAGCCCTTGGTGTGTAAATCTTGGATTAATAGCGATTTCAATTTCCGCATTTTTTTTATTAGCATTGTTTCTTAATATGCTAATATATCCATAATATTTATTGCTTTCATTTAAAATAATATAATTATAATTCATTAATGTTTTATAAATGCCATAATTTTTATTACCTTTTTGTAATATATATTTATCATTACCAAGTGGTATTGTAAACCCTTGTCTATTTTGTAGTGCTTTAATATGATCTTCTAAAATTTGATTTAAATCAATATTTAAATCTTCAAATAATTTAGGGGATACTAATTTAAAACCATTATTTAATTCAATTTGTTTAGAAAGTTCTTTTTTTTCTGTATCTAGTAATGAAAAAGGAATCGATTTATCATCAGGAATAATATTATTTTCTTTTTTCATATTTGGAATATGTTGAAACATTAAATTTGATTCAATACTTTCACCATTAATAGCGCTAAAGGGTATTTGTCCATAATAATTCATGTTAGTATTATTTAATATATCTATCATGTTTTGATTGCTGCTATTTACTGAAATTGTTATATTGTGAACATTTGATTCGTGTACATAATTAATATAATCATCAATTATATATCCAGATAATTCATTAGATATATCACCACCTAAACTTTTATCTAAAAATATATTTAAATTTGCTCTTTTATTTGGCCAAATTAAATTACTTAATCCTATTATTCCAATAATTTTATTGCTGCTTTTTATTGTAAATGGCATATGTAATTTAGGAATAGAGTAGTTTTTTGAAAATTTTTCTAAAGTTTCTTTAGATATTCCAGGTATTAATAACTTATTTGGTATAATGACATTATATCTAGGAATTATTTCCTTTTTTTCAATTTCTGTTAAGTTGTTAGTTTTATAAATAAATTCTTCTATATCAGTTATATTTAATGATTTAAGTAAATACTTTTTGAATTCATTTAATATTTCATTTTTATCTTTTTGTTTTAAATTCTTACTTGTTTCAAATCTTATAGATGTTATACTGTTTTTACCATCTACATTAAACAAACCAATATAACCAATATATTGGCCATTTTTATCAGTTATAGCTGCTCTATAAATAGTTGGCATGTTTTCTATAATTATATTTACTTCTTCATCAGAAATATTCGAATTGACTTTTATTAACGATTTTGTTGTATTTAAGTAAGCATCGAAACTTCCAATTAAATATTGTTCTGTCTGTAATTTTGCTATAAAATTATTGTCCATAAATAAATCCCACTTTCAAACAAATACTATTTTAACACAATTTTTATAAAGTCAAACAATTATTGTTCAAAATAAACACTTTAATAATTAGTTTTGTAGCTTTAAACAAATTTTAAGTCATTATAATTTTAAGTCATTATATTATTTATAGAAAAGAACTTAGATTATTATAAGAATTATTATTTGGTGTTAGTAATAGCTATATAGACAAAAAAGTTGTAAAATAATATACGATTATAAATCTTGATATGTAAATTACTTAATTTCCTCATTAAGTATTCTATAACCTTTGTATCAATTATTTTAGAGCATAATATTTTAAATTTTTCTTCTTCTGCTAATTCTTTTTTAGAAATAACTTTTTCTAATATTTCATTTTTCTCCCTATTAACTCAAAACCTTTTTTTCATATTATCATAATTAATTTATTTTGAAGTTGATACTATATGTTTAAATTTAACAAAAATTAGAATTGATTGCTCAATAGTAAGTGAGTTATATCTGTTTATAACTCTTAAGAATTAAAAAATCAACAATCTATTTTAGAAAGTCGATTTTTACTTTAAACTTCTAATTCAAAAGTTAGAATGTATTTCCTACTGGTGCTGTTGTTGTAGTTATCTACAACTTTTTACCACAACGATTGATATAGGAATCAATCACTAATGAAAATATAGCACATTTTTAAAAAAAGTTGAATATTTTTTATAAGATTTTATTAAAAGCTATGATATAATAATTAATAGTTAAGGGGGATAACTATGGAAACTTTAGATAACGAAACTCAAATGATAGCAGTTGAAAAAGTACTGGAAGAAATGCAAAAGGCAGAAGAATATGTCAAAAATTGGAATGCCTGCTGGTATGAGCGATTATTGGATGCACATTGCCTACCATTGCATTGTGAAATTGGTGAAGCTGATGTTAGAGACATGGAAAGAAAATATGAGCCTAGATATAGATTAGCAAATGCTTACTATTCTGGGGATAGAATTGGAATACCTCTTGCTAAAGAAACTCTAGTAGGAGATAATACATTAACAGGAGAAAAAACATAAATTTTGAATGTGAATTTGGTAGAATTGATTGGTTTGGTATGCATTCACATAAAGCAAAAAGACGTTTTTCGTTTAACAATAATGGTATTATTGAATTTTCTAAATCTGCTAAAGTAGGAAAAAAACAAACTTTGCAACATCCAACTAGGATTTCCTATGATACTACATTTAATGTTTTATCAAATGACTTTGATATATCAATTACTCTTGATCAACTAACTGGAAATTGGAGAGAAAAATACAAATATGATTATCTTACAATTTCATTAAAAGATAACATTTTAACAGAAAAATTCAACGATATTGAAATAATAAGAGATTTGAGTACAGGAATAAAATTAGTAAGAATAGCAAAAAAATATGATAAAAAAAATAAGCAAAATAATGCTTCAGTAGTATTTGAAGCAGCATTAAATCCAGATGATAGTTTGGAAATGGGTGCTGGTGCAATTAATACCCATAAAAGCAATGGAAAGATTAATGGAACATATAGATTTGATGTTAGTAGAAAAAAGGGCATCCGTGCTAATTTCTATTCTAGAAAAGGCATTAAAATCGATTTAACTAGTAATCCTACATTATTAAGTACTGCAAACACATTATTATTGCCAGCACTTAATAGTCAAAATAGTGGGAATATTATCGTTTCGGATTTTGCTACTTCTACACAAAATGCTATTGCCAAGAATTTATCTGAAAAAGTTATTAGTTTTGATAATTCTGATTTCAATATGGAATCCGTAAAACAAGCAGAAGCAAAAATAATTGAAATGGTAAAATGTATCAAAGGAGAATTACCTTTGTTTGGATTAGTTGAAAGAATCGATAATTGTTTAAATTTAATTGATAAAGAAAAACAATTAAAAACAATTTCTAGTCCTAAAACATTAAAACTTGAATTACCAAATAATTGACGCACAAAAGGATGATTAGAGTTCTATCTCAAAATCATCTTTTTCCTTGCTATCATGTTCTTTACTAAAATTGTATTTATCTTTTAATTCATTAAATGTATCCTCTTTAATAATTCCTTTTTTATATAAGTCTTTGAATACATCAAAAGATCTTTCTCGTTCTTTTTCTTTCCCAAACAACTTATCTTTGATTAAAGACATAACTTGTAAAAACTTGTCTTTCCAAAATTCCAATGTATTTTTTAATGAATGATCTTCTTCTTTTAGTTCTTCAATTTCTAATTCTTTCTTTGTAATAGTTACCATTTAAACCTGTCCTTTCTTTCCTAAACATCAAAAAAGAACCAACTTCTTTTAGAAATTGATACTTATATATTTAAGCCCTAAACTATAAAAGTTTGGACAGATTGCTTACTGGTGCGATAGTGATAGTTATCTACAACTTTTCGCAAATTTAAGTAATCTAGTACATATAGTACTGACTTCATATCTAAATTATAAACCATTCTAAAAAATAATTTTACACATTTTTCTAATTTTTTAATACTAACAATCTGTGTAATAATAATGAACTGTTAATTTTTTAACTTTTCCATTTTCTATTTCTGTTTTATAACCTGCACCATTTCTGTATAATGGAGTATTTACATCTTCTGGTCCATGAACTGTAACCTCTTCTTTTTTACTTTCCACATAACTATCACAAGATTCTCCCATAAAACTTTTCATAAATGATTGAAATGCTTTGTGAGCTTTTGAACTATCTTCCTCTTTAGGTACAGTAACTTGTCTAATTAGTTCTTCTCTTACTGTTTTAGCACTTACTTTTCCTTTTACATTGATTTCAAATATTTTTGAATAATCACTCTTTTTGCATAAAAAACTTAAACAAGGATCTAAAACATATTCTGTTCCATCAAACTTAAAACATATCCATGAATGATAATATTTTGGTGTTCTTTCATCAAACCTTAGGTTTCCTCTTTCAATATAATCATCATCATTTAAAAATACTATTGCCGATTCTGTTGTTTGCCAACACCATCCTTCAAGTTTTCCTACTGGCATTAATTCAAACAAAGAACCTTCATACTTACCTAATACCTCAATATGTAAATTATTCAATTTACTCATTAAATATTCTACAACTTTTGTATCAATTATTTTAGATCGTAATATTTTAAATTTTTCTTCTTCTGTTAATTCTTTTTTAGAAATAACTTTATCTAATATTTCATTAATTCCAAACATTTAATTTCCCCCTTATTAACTCAAAAATCTTTTTGCTTTCATATCCGCATGTATTTCTTTATATATATCATCATAATCAATTTCTTGTTTTAATTGTTCTAAATAAAAAGGTTGTGTTGGCACTAAACAATTTTCTATATTAGGTAAAATCAAAGGTAGGGCATATTTATCTCTTTCTATATCTGAATCTTGTTGAAAATCATAATATAAAAATTTTAAAGTTGTTTCTTTATCATTAATCTTTGTAATTTTAGGATTTTCAAGTTTATAATATAAACTTTTTTCGAATACTAATCCGACAGAAGTACCATAGACTAATTTTGTACCATCTTTTAATGTTCTTTCTGCAAAACAATGATTAGCAAAATGTTCACTTCTATTCCCAGACCTATATTCATCAATATATTGTGGATTTAATCTTAAACTATCAATATCTGCATCAACAACTTGAAAATCATCATCACCAAATCCTAGTATCACTAATGTTCCTCTATCATAGCAATGACCATTACTTAATTTACCATTTAATAATAATATGGATGCTGGAAGTTCACCATAATAAATATGGCTTAAATTTTCTATTAATTTCTTATCATAAGCACCAATTAGACCATGTTTTACTCCATAGTTAAACAATTCATCATATCTTTTCTTATGTAATTTCCATTTCATTTCTTTTAATTTAGTTGCCATATTCAAATATCCCCCTTTTTGGATTTAGTTGCCATATTCAAATATCCCCCTTTTTGGATTGGTGTATATACTACCATAAAAAGTAATTTTATGCAACTATACCACTATCATTTTATCTCTCAAAATCATCTTTTTCATTATCTTTATTATTTTGTATTATATTAATCTCATTATCATCAAGTATATCTTCATCGTATAAGTCATTTATGAAGTCATCAATGGAAAACAAGATAATCTTAATCATAAAAAAATACAAGATGAAATATCTAAACTTGAAAATAAATTATCTAATTTGATTGACTTACAACTTGATGGCTATATTTCAAAAGAGATATTGAATCAGAAAAATCAAGAGATTTCCAACAAGATTAAAGAGTATGAACAACAACTAAAAGATACTGAAAATATAGAACTCACTAGAAAACAAAAGTTAGAACAAATTGGTAAAATAGCAAATACTCTAAAACAATATAAAGGCCTGACAAAATTTAATGAAGAAGTATTTAATACTATGGTTGATAAAATTATTATTGGAGAAAAGTCAGAAAATGGAGAAGAAGATTTTTACAAGATTAAATTTATTCTAAAAATTGGAGAACTAATCAACGAAAATCTACCTAATGGAAAATTAGATATTGGCACAAGCTTTGGTAAATATGGCTTTACAATCACAAAACAAGAACTTGAAGAAAAAGAAGACAATGTATCTGCCTATGTATTACAACGGCACACGAATATACAAACCTGCAATTTTCTTTTCTTCATTCATATTTTTAATCCTCCTTTTTATCTTTGAAACCTAAAAATAGGTGACAAAGACACATTAAATATTTTTATGTCTTTGAAACCTCTTAAAATCTAAATAAGTTGTATTAATATAATTCAAAGTTCGTTTCATATTAACCACCAAAAACATAAAACTTGTTTCTTGGTTACCTATTATAGATATTTAAATCTTAAAGTCAAGACATAATTACCATTTTTTGCCTATTTAAAGGCATTTTAAGAGAAGTTGATTTACTTTTAATACATTTATCTAATGATTTAATAAAACTTTCTAAATCTTTAATTTCAATACTATTTCTTAAATTTCCAATATAAATAGTTTTAGAATAATTAAATACTAGAAAAGTAATACCTTTAATAATAACTCTATGAGGTTCGATATATGAGAGATTTGTTCTTTTTATGTTTTTAATATATCCATTTATTATAGTAGGTTTTGTATTACAAAGATCGCATATAAATTCTATTTTCTTTTTTAGTTCTTCATCAAAGTGTAATTCTTTACTAACTATACTTACCATTTTTATCTGTCCTTTCTCTAATCACAAAAAAATATCAACTTCTTTTGAAATTGATACTTTTTGTATATAAAGTTCTAAATAGTTAGAACAGATTTCCCAATGGTGCCATCTATAAGAATCGAACTTATAATTAAGCCTTACCATGGCTTTGTTATACCACTTAACTAAGATGGCTTATAAAATAGTATTGTAACTATATAAATATTATACTTGATATAAACATTGCTATCATAGCTAATAACATTATTATAGTAAATATCTTTTGAATATTTATTTTTTTATTTTGTTTTTTTGGCATTGTTTCACCTCATTTAATATTATAATATATTTTAGGAATAATTTAAATACTTTTTAATAAAATTTATTAGGTGATTAAATTATGAAAGAAACAATGGACAAACTATTATCTAAAATAAAATTAAACAAAAAAATTATTATATTTCTTATTATTTTATCTGTAGCAGCTCTTATATCAGGTTCCTTATTAGTAGTTATGTTAGATAAAAGTGACAAAGGTATCATAGTAGGGTACTTAAATAATTTTATTAAAAATATATCTCAAAATAAAATAGAATATTTATCAGTTTTAAAAAGTTCTTTAATTGCAAATATTGCATTAGTTTTAGGTATATGGTTATTAGGAATATCAGTTATAGGCATACCAATAATATTGTTTTTATTTTTTTCACAAATATTTACTTTAGGATTTTCTTTAGCTAGTATACTTATAACTTATAAATTTAAGGGTATATTACTTGCACTTATTTATATATTTCCTCATTACTTAATTTTATTATTTGCATTACTATTAGTAGTATCATACTCATTAGTTTTATCATTAAAATTAATCACAACAATTATTAAAAAGAAACAAATAGATTTTAAAATAGTTTCTAACAAATACTTGGTTATATTAGGAGTATCAACATTATTAATAGCATTTTGTTCTTTATATGAAACATTCGCATTACCTAATGTTATAAAATTAATAATTCCTATTTTAAAATAAAAATGATATAATAATAATGGTGATTTTGAATGAAAACAGTAGTAATTGGAATGAGTGGGGGAGTAGATAGTAGTGTAGCTGCTATTATATTAAAGGAACAGGGATATAATGTTATTGGCTTATTTATGAGAAATTGGGATAGTAGTATCAATGACGATATACTAGGTAATCCTAATCTAAATAATGAAATTTGTCCACAAGAACAGGACTATAACGATGCACTAAAAGTATGTGAAAAGATTGGAATACCTCTACATAGAATCGATTTTGTAAAAGAGTATTGGGATTATGTATTTACTTATTTCTTAGATGAATTAAAACGTGGAAGAACACCAAATCCTGATATTATGTGCAATAAATATATAAAATTTGATATGTTTATTAAAGAAGCTAAAAAATTAGGCGCTGATTATATTGCTACTGGACATTATGCAAGAATTAAAGATGGCAAATTATTAAGAGGAATAGATGATAATAAAGATCAAACCTATTTTCTATCACAATTAAGTAAAAAACAACTAGAAAATGTACTATTTCCAATAGGTGATTTAGAAAAAAGTGAAGTCAGAAGGCTAGCTAATAAATATAAACTTATAACAGCTGATAAAAAAGATTCAACAGGTATTTGTTTTATAGGTGAAAGAAACTTTAAAAAATTTTTAGAAAATTATTTACCTAATATCCCTGGAGATATAATTAATATTGAAACTGATGAAAAAGTTGGAAATCATATAGGATTAATGTATTATACAATAGGTCAAAGAAAGGGGTTGAATTTAGGTGGTAATACAGATAGACTTTTTGTTGTAGGTAAAAATTTGGATAAAAATATATTATATGTAGCTATTGGTGATGAAAACAATTACTTATATACTGATAGTGCCCTAATAGAACAAATGAACTGGATCAGTGATAATAAACCTAAAAAATGTACTGCTAAATTTAGATATAGACAAAAAGATAATGAAGTAGAAATTAAAATAATTGATGATGAACATATATTAGTTAAATATTCTAAAAAAGTCAAAGCTGTTACACCAGGACAAGCCTGTGTTTTATATAATGAAGAAGAATGTATAGGTGGAGGAATAATTAAAGAAGTATATAATAATGGAGAAAAAACATGGTATTTATAAATATTGTGTTTTATTTTTTATATCAGTTTTATTTGATATAATATTGTCAATATTTTTTATTTATTTTTCACATTAGTTTATATTTATACTATTACTTTACACTTGACAATTGACATAAACGTGATAAAATGATAGTAGGAGGTTTAAATAATGGAAAGACTAAATGAAATATTGCATGAATTAGGAATATCCAAAGTTAAATTAGCGAAGTTTTTAGGAGTCTCAAGACAAATGATATATAATTATCTAGAATTAGATGATATAAATAAATGGCCAAAGGATAAAAAAGTTTTATTATTAAATTTATTAGGAATTAAATCTGCTAATGAAGTTGATAATATAAAAGTAGATACTGACTATATATTAGATGTTGAATCAAGACTTAATACAATAGTTCAAACAGGAAGTAAAAATGATTTAAATAATAATTTGTTTAATTCTTTAGGTAAAAAACAAAAAGAATTACTTTTAAATATTATGAATATTATTAAAGAACATTTAGAAGATGATAAAGATGAAAATATTTATAATAGTTATAAATATTTGTATCATTTTATACAAACAATAGAAACATCTAGAGAATTAAAATATATTTTGGCATATATATCTAAAGCTGCTGGTTTTACAGAACCTTTAGAATTTAAATTTAATGAGGAAGAACAATTTATATTTGAAAGTATCTTCTTCTCTGCTATGTCATTATATAATAGTGGAGGAGTTTCTAAAACAAAGATTGCTGAATCTCATCGTAGATTTGTAAATCAAATTGAACATAAAAAAGAAGAACAATTAAGTAGAACTTTAGAATTAAATACTATTAAGGCTCAAGCTTTAAAAGAACTTGGATATGTATCAATGACAGAAGATAACGCTTCTGAGATTTTAAGAAAAATGGCTGAAATTGAATCAAGAAATGTAACCAGTTAACATCCTGGTTTTTTTGTTATCACTTCCCCTACTATACTTTTTTAATATTTAGAGTAGTGGAGTAGTAGGGTTTATTTTATAATATCTATTTAAACATTAAATTTTAGTTTTAGATAGATAATTATTAATCATTTGTTTATTTTTAAATAAGGAAGTATAATATTTATAATTATTAAATAAGGAATATTAATCAAATCAATTTTATCAAAATTATGTTTAATTATATTTATATAAAAAAGATAAATACTAATAATGTATTTATTATAATCATTTTAGTTATATAATTATAGTTAAATTTCAAAAATATACAACTTAGTATAATATATATTATGTCAACTTAGCAAAGTGGGAGAAATTTAATTAATCTTTATTAATATTAACTATATCTACTTTTTTGAATTGTTTATAATATATAGTAATATTGTCTTTATTTATTATTTTATATTTGTTTTTATATAATACTATTTTATTCTTTGTGTTTTTAAAATCCTTCAAAGTATAATTTGTATCTAAAACATATAATTTATTATTTTCTTCATAAATTATAGCTTTAATTTCACCTTCAATAGAAATATAATTATATGTCTTATATCTATTTATATTAAATTCAACAAAATAGGCATAACCAAACATTATTATTATAACAACAACTATAATGGTAATTAAAAGCATTACTACTGTTATATTTTTATAAACTTTGTTTTTATATAAAAAATTGAAATCTGAAATTAATTCAGAAACTATTTGTTTATAAAATGATACTGATATAAAAGATATAATTATTGAAAAAATAACAATAAAAATTAAATCATTCCACAAAAAAGTAAATTTAAATATCATACATAAAATTAATAAAATGAAAGCTATTAAAAAAATATTTCTTTTTACTAGTTCAATATAATAATTTTTAATTATTTTTTTATCTTTAATATTTGTTTGTTTTTTTGAAATAGTATATATATTAGAATTATATATATTTTTAAATTTTATTGATTTATTATTATGTATTTTTAAAATTTTTAAATCACATATTCTTTTTGCAAAAAACATTATTAAAATAAAAATAATAGATACAAATAATATTTCACATATTATAACAGATATATTTAAATTTAAATCTAAATTAGTGTATATACCAAAGTATTGAAGTTTTATTTTTGTAAAATATATAATGATAGTATTGATAATTGCAACAATTATTGTACTAAAAAAGGTTAATAATGGTAAATACTCTATAATTTTTTTCATCTCACTCGCCTACTCTTTTCTTTGATTAGGTATTATATCAAATTTCCAAATTTTTACAATAGTTTATTGAATATATTTTGTTTTTAAGTTAATACTATTATTGGGTGATAAAAATGAAGAAAAATGAAAAAATGCAATCAAATAACAAAGTAAATAATAAACAACAAAATAAAATGACTAACAGAAACAATAATAAGATTAGTAATAAACAATCTTGTAATGTAACTGATAGTCATAAAAATGTTGGCTTTGTTTCAGATAGCGATTCTTTTGAATTAGATTCAGATGAAGATCATTCGTTTGAATTAAGAGATTGCAAATAATTTTACCCAAATAAAAGAGATTTTAATCTCTTTTTATTTAAATAAAATATGATTTATAAACATAAATATTACTCCGATTATAAAAAATATAACTGTCAATTTTTTGCTTTTATAATTTAAAGATGTAGGTATTAATTCATATACTGAAATATGTATCATTATACCAGCTATCATACTAAATAAAATTCCCATAAAAATTGGATTTATAAATTTACTTAAAAATAGATAAGTTATTATTGCTCCAAGTAGTTCTGACATTCCCGATAAAAAAGTATATCCAAAAGCTTTTAAACGGCTATTAGTAGAATAGTAAATAGGAATTGATATACTTATACCCTCTGGTATATTATGAAACGCTATAGCTATAGCTAATGATATTCCAAGCTTCATATTAGTATTACTAGCCATAAAAGTTGCTATCCCTTCTGGTATATTATGAAGTATTATAGCTAACATAGATATAATACCTACTCTATATAATTGATTATCTTTCTTATTATCTGGTAAATACTTATCTATTCCCATTGAAAGAATAATTCCTACGACTATAAATATTAAACATATTAGTATTACTGGTATATAATATAATTTTTCCATTAGTAAATTAGTAGCTTCTGGAAGCAAATCTGTCAAAGATACACATACCATCACTCCAGCAGCAAACGATAAAGAACAACAAATAATATTAGTTGTTTTTCTTTTAGTAAATATTAATAAACTTCCTATAACTGTTGAAAGACCTGCTAAAGTAGTTATTAAAAAAGCATACATTACTTGATTCATTATATCACCTAGTAATAATATGCTTTTTATTAACTATTTTTTCATCAAAATATTTATAAAATCAAATTAAAACATATATCACAAAGCAATATATGTTAATTATTTTCATTTATACTTATACTAGCAAATGTTCTATTTTTTAATTCTCTATATAATTCACATTTATCATATACATTTTGATTAGTTCCTTTAGCAAGTACTTTTCCTTTATCCATTACTATTATTCTATCTGCTAAATCCATCATCTCAGGTTTATGTGTTACCATTATTATAGTGTGATCTGCTTTTAAATCTTGTAATAGTTTGCCAATTTCAGTTGTAGTAGCGGGATCAATATTACTTGTAACTTCATCTAAAAGTAATATTTCAGCTTTTGAAAGTAGTGCTCTAGCTATAACTAATAGTTGTTTCTGACCTTCGGATAGTAGATGTCCTTCTTCACCAATTATAGTATTATAACCTTTTGGAAGTTATAATATAAAATCATGAATGCCTACTCTTTTACAGGCTTCTATTTGATTTTGTTTGTTTTTATCAACTAATGATAAATTGTCTCTAATACTCATTTCAAATACAAATGGTTTTTGAAACACACCTGAAACATTTGAAAAATATACATTTTTAGAGTAATTATTGATATTTTCATTATCAATAAGAATTTCTCCTGACTTAACTCTATTTAATCTATAAAGTAAATTTACAATAGTTGTTTTACCACTTCCACTATGGCCTACAATAGTGTTTATTTCATTTGGATATATTTTAAAAGAAACTTTATTTAATATTTTTTTATTCTTTATTTCATAACATACATTTTTAAATTGTATTGTCCCATTTATATAATCGTTATCTATATCTCCAAAATCCATTTCTTTTTTAGGCATATAGTCTAATATATTTTTAATTCTATTAACACGAACTCCATAATTACTTAAATTAAGTAAGTTTTCAAGCATTGAATCAGTACAAGTAATAGTCATTTCAAAGTAACTAATTAACAATATTAATTTATCAAGTGTCATTTTATTATTAATTACTAAGTATGCTAATAAGATATAAAGCATTATTTTACCAATGTATACTAAATATGGTATAATACAATATCTTATAGTTAAGTTTGATCTTTTTTGTTTATATTGATTACTCCAATTTTTTCTTGTTTTATCTAAATTAACATTTAAGTTAGGCATTAAATTAAGAGTTTTTACCTGTCTTAAATTAGTAAGCATTTGATTTAAAATATCTAATATTTTATCTTCATATTTTCTTGTTCCTTCATAATATTTAGATACTTTTTTAGAATTATCGTTCATAAGTATAAGGTATAATAGATCGAGTACAAGAGCTATTATTCCTACAAATACGTTATAATATATAAATATTAGGAAAATAATTAAAAGTTTTACAATACTCATCGTAGCTTTTACTACACAATCAACTACATCAACTAAATATCTAATATCATCACTACAAGTATCAACTATTTTACCTTTAGATACTTTTTTAAATATATCATCATTATTTGCAACTTTTTCAAAAAGCATTTTTTGTACTTCTAAATGATAATAATCTGCAAGTAAGGTATAAGTATAGTAATTCCAATGTAAAGTTTCAAAATAAATTATATAAAACACTAAGTATAATAGTACATAAATCCAAATACCATTAAAGTTATTAGCAGTTACCATTGCTACAATTCCAGATGTGGCTATTGGTGGTAAAAGACTTGATATATTATTTAATCCTGAACTTATAAACATTTGAACTATAATAAACATTCTTTTATTAGCAATTCTAAGTAGTGTTTTAAATATATCAAAATATCTTTTCATTTTTTATTTGGAATCTATATCCTTGTCATATTCAATATCGTTGATTTCATATTTTCTTTTACTTGAAATAGTAGTCATTAATTTGTTGACACTCCATCCAAGGAAAGCTAATATAAAGAAGTATATAAATCCAAATGAACTAAAAGTTGGGGATGATTCAGTAAATAAATCTAATAAAGATGCTCCTACCCCCATGGATGTAACAATTGTTAAGCTGTCAAGTGATTTATTAGTAACTTCTCCTTGTAAATCTGAAAATAGTTTTTGTGCAGATGATACATAGTTCTTAGTCATAGTCCATAGATGTTTAATATAATCTAAAGTATCTTTTAATGTTTCATATCGGTAACCAGAAATAGATAAAAATTCAGCTAGTTCTTTATCATTTTTAGCTATTTTTTCTCTTGTAGGTAAATATGTGCTCATTTGATTAATTCTACCATCAATTAGGTTAATTGTTTTAGCATAACCTTCTAATTTAGCGTTGAATTTAATAATATCAGAGCCTTTAACATTGGCATTTTCTTTTACTTTATCAATTTTTTCCCAAATAATACGATGTAAATTTAAATATCTATGTAATTGTCCTTTATATTCACGAATAAATATTTGTTCTTCAATATATCTTTCTATGTTGGCTATAGATTGTGATTTATTATTAATAAAATAATATTTGTCTCCTCTAATTACATCATATTTACTGTTTGAAACACCAAAATATTTTTGTTTTTCAGTTCTAGATAATAATAAATCAATTTGTTCTTTATCTGAATTGTCACAGATTACAAAATATGGATAAACAGTTTCTATATTAGCCAGTTCTTTAGGTACAGGTGCTCCTAAACTAAATAGATAACTGAAGGCTGGTGATAATTTATTTTCATAGTAATCTTGTACTTTATCTATATCTGAAAATAAAGTATCTTCACTTACACTTTGATTGTTTAAAACTATTAAACCATCTTCAAAAATTTTTATTTCCATATTTGAAGAAGTAGTAAATTCAATATACTCTACACCAGCTACGCCATAATCAATTTTGCCTATTTCTAAGGCTTTACGATATTCATTTAATTTATCTTGGTCAAGATCTAATTGAGTTTTACACTCCCTTAAAAAATCATATATTTCAGATAGTTGTAACATTGTTCTTTGAAACCAACCACCTATATAAACATTACTTATTTTCATAGTTTCTCCTATCTTATTTCTTTTGAAAAGAATTTAGCATCATTTACTTCAAATCCAAAATTTTTATAACAAGCATGGGCTGGTTGTCTAAAATTATTAGACCATAGTTCTATAGCTACACACCCTTGTTCTTTAGAAATTTTTTCACATTCTTCTAGCATTTTAGTTGCAATGTGTCCACGTCTATAATCAGGTTTAACACAAACATGATTTAGTATTGAATATGTATTCATTTTTTCATATATTGTTGGAATAATTGTTATTTTAGTATGTGCAATTATTTTGTCATCTACTAAACCAACTAAATATATTTGATTTTTATCATTTTCTGTTTCCTTATAAACTTTTTTAGCATATTCTAAACTTGTTTGTTCATTAAAACATTCATTACACAATGTAATTATTTTTTCTACATCATCAAATGTAGCTTTTCTAAATTTTACTTCCATATAACCTCCTAATTGTCTGTCGAATATTGTCATATTCTAATATAAATTATAACATAAATTTATCCAAAAAAAAACTACTAATTATTTAGTAATTTTAAAATAATTGCTTTATATATTTTTATAATAAGATGAATGCTACTTTATCTGTTTTTTTGAAATTAAATAACTATAAAAAGAATTATTTGTCATTACCTAAATAGTTAATAGTTTATATGCATAATATATTTTTCTACTTTTATTATCCTGTGACTATATCTTTAAAATTTCTATCATGTTCATTATTACTGATATTGTAAGTTCTATTATAGAAAGTATTATTAAAAGAACTATTTCTAGTTCTGATATAAATTTTATCTATAATACTTTTTAGTAAAGCTATCTAAATATTTAGTTTTCATTTTAGTCAATATTTTATCAGTTACTAATAAAGATATATCATTAATAGATAAATCATCTGTATTAATAGTTAAACAATCTTTTTTCCTTAATATTTGGATCAAATCACCGTATTTCATAAGATTATTATTATATTCTTCTATATTATCTAGAGTAACAAATCCTCTATTTTTTAAAGACTTTCTTTCTCTTTCTAACATTGTTTGATTATTACCATAAGTTATAATAAATGTATCAACCAAATTTAAAAAATAATCAATATTTTCAATTATAAACTTATTAGTTAATTCTGGATTCATTAGTTTTTTACTAGCTAAACTATATGCCCAAATTAATGTATCTCCTAAGCCTTTATCAATTAAAATCACATCATTAAAAATACTCATATAATGTTCAAGCTGTTCATTTATTACCTTATCATTAGAAATAGTACTACTTTTAAAAGAATTTATTTTTAAAAGAGTATCAATGCTATTAATGATGGCTGTTTTACCAGTATTTGGTGTCCCTATAAATTCTACTATAAGTGGTTTATCTAAAGTACAAAGTTCTCTTAAATTAGATAATTCTTTTATTTTTGCATTTATTATATTTAATTTTATAGAACCTTTCTTATTATGATTATTTTCTTTATAATCAAATACTTTAGCTATTCCTTCTTTTAATCTTTTAAACATAGGTAAATTTTCATATCCACCATTTACTAAACTTTTGTATACATTTTTATAATACCAACATTGTGCTTCTTCTCCTCTTTTAAATCTAGAAAAATCTCTATTATTATTACGAGTAAAGCAAAGTTTTATCTCTTCTATATTGTTGATTTTATCAGCAGTTGGTACTAATATATCACGTAATGGTAAAGTTTTAAATAAATCTATTTTATATTGTTTTCTATCTTCCCAAGAAAGAGTTCTATCTGGTTCAGTTGCTACATCAACAAGATGTGCAATATCATCTCCAAAGTTATCCTTAATATCTTTTAAAGTGTACTTAGTATCTTCAACTACATCATGAAGATACCCAGCAGCTACAACATTATCATCACAACCATAAAATTCTAGTATTTTACCTACACTAATAGGATGAATAATTCTAGGTTTATCTGGTTCATTTTTTCTAACTTGACCTCTATGTGCTTCAACAGCAAACATTAAAGCTTTTTCTTTTACATCCATACTACCTATACCCTCCTATGCCATTATAACATATATTACTTAAATTCAAAAGAAAATAACATAAAATATTATGCTATTTATCTACACATTGACCTTCACCTGGTTTACTACCCTCAACATAAACTTTATCTATTAATGAGCATGAAGACTTGGTAACAGAATCTTGTAAATATCCACCTAATAATTTAACTAAGCTTACTACTACAACGCTTATAACAGCTATAATAAGTAAATATTCTACTAATGCTTGACCTTTATTATCTAATCTCATACATATCCTCTCCATCTTGTACGCTAATATCATTTTATACTTTTTTTGTTTATTTGTCAAACATTATTTAATATGATATATTAATATTGGTGATTATATGAAATCTAATATACCTATTATTATATGTAATGATTTTTTTAAACGACTAAAAGGTTTTATGTTTAATAAAAAAATAGATAAAATACTTTGTTTTCCTAAATGTAATTCTATTCATACTTTTTTTATGTTTAAGAATATTGATATTGTTATGACTGATAAAAATAATAAAGTTTTATATACTTTTTATAATTTTAAACCTTGGAAAATTATTTTACCTAAAAAAGATGTATATTATACTTATGAATTACCAATAAATACTATTAGAATAGATAAGGGAGAATATTTAAAAGAAGAACTATTTTTGTAGTTCTTCTTCTATTCTTATTAATTCATTATATTTACATACTCGATCAGTTCTAGATAAAGATCCGGTTTTTATTTGTCCCAAATCTAGGGCTACAGCTAAGTCTGCAATTATAGTATCTTCTGTTTCTCCACTACGATGTGAAATGATTGTTTTATAGTTATTTTTTTTAGCAAGTTCAATTGTTTTTAATGTTTCAGTAATTGTACCTATTTGATTTACTTTTAAAAGAATAGCATTACCTGATTTATTGTCAATTCCTTTTTGCAAGCATTCAATATTAGTAACAAATAAGTCATCCCCTACTAATTGAATTTTAGAACCTAATTTTTCAGTTATTAATCTAAATCCATCCCAATCATTTTCATCAACAGGATCCTCAATTGAAATAATAGGATAATTATTAACTAATTCTTCATAAAAATTAATTAGTTCTTCAGTTGTTAATGTTTTGTTTTCGCCTTTTAAATTGTATTTGCCATTTTCATAAAATTCTGAGGCTGCTACATCTAATCCTAATTTAACATCTATTCCTGGTTTATATCCAGCTTCTTTTATTGCTTCACATATTAAATCTAAGGCTTCTTTATTACTATTTAAATTAGGAGCAAATCCTCCTTCATCTCCTACTCCAGTATTATAGTTTTTACTATTTAAAACTTTTTTTAAGGTATGAAATACTTCAGATCCAATTCTAACTCTTTCTTTGATTGTATTAGCTTGTGGTATAATCATAAATTCTTGAAAATCTAGATTATTATCAGCATGAGCACCTCCGTTTAATATATTCATCATTGGTACTGGTAAAATTTTTCCATTGCCAATATATTTATATAATGGTTTGCTATTATAATTAGCTGCTGCTTTTAATACAGCCATTGAAACTCCTAATATTGCATTAGCACCTAAATTACTTTTAGTTTTAGTTCCATCTAATTCTAACATTTTATTATCTATTTGTTCTTGTAAAGTTACATCGTATCCAATTAGTGCTGGTTTAATTATATTGTTTACATTATAAACAGCTTTTAATACTCCTTTTCCGTTATATCGTTTATTATCATTATCTCTTAGTTCTAATGCTTCTCTAACTCCTGTTGAAGCACCACTTGGAACACTTGCACGTCCCATAATTCCATTTTCAAGTATTACATCTACTTCTACAGTTGGATTACCTCTAGAATCCAATATTTCTCTTGCTATGATATTTTCAATTTTCATAATATCTTCCTTCCTTTAATGAATTAATTGTTTCTTTAAATTTTTCTCCACGATTTTCAAAACATTTGAATTGATCCCAAGAAGCACAAGCTGGTGATAGTAAGATTGTATCGTCGTTTTCTGATACTTCATATGCTTTGATTGTTGCTTGATGCAAATCATCAACTACAATACAATCTAAATTTATATTATTACACCAATCTTGTATTCTTTCTTTTGTTTCTCCATAACAAATAACTTTTTTTACATTGCTCATACTATTATTTAAAGGTTCAAATGAATGTCCCCTGTCTAATCCTCCCATTATTAATATGGTTGGACTATTAAATGAGTTCAAAGCTATTATAGTTGATTCTGTGTTGGTTGCTTTAGAATCGTTATAGAATTCTCTACCATTTATATTAGTAACATATTCTATACGATGTTCTACTCCCTTAAAATTATTTAAAACTTTTTTAATTATTTCATTTGAAACATTAAATTGTTTGCATACCATAATAGCACACATAATGTTTTCATAATTATGTATTCCCTTTACTCTGATATCTTTTAAATCAATTATTTTTTCTTTATAATATATAGAGCCATCTTTTATATAGCAATCCTTCTTTTCAGTTTTAGAAAAATATTTTTTAGTTGATTTTATATTTTTAGTTAAATCCAATGAATCTTTATTATCGAAATTTATAATAGCCAAGTCATTAGATGTATGGTTATTAAATATTTTTTTCTTGATATTTTTATATGTTTCATAATTATCATGAAAATCTAGATGAACTTCACTTAAGTTAGTTAGAACACTAATATTGGTTTTAAAATTATACATATCTACTAATTGATGATCAGATATTTCTAGAACTAAGATATCATTATTTTTAACTTTATCAACTAATGTGATTACAGGAAATCCTATGTTACCGCCTAAAAAAATAGGTAATTTAGCTTCTTTTAATATTTCATAAATTATTGTAGTTGTTGTTGTTTTTCCATTAGAACCTGTTATACCAATAATAGTTATATCTTTAGGAAAAAATGTTCCTGCCACTTCTACTTCATTTATAACAGGGATATTTAATTCTTTAGCCTTTAAAATACATTTATGATCTTTACGAATGCCAGGATTTTTAATAACATAATCAAAGCTATTATTAAGTAACTCTTCAGGATTATTAGTTATTGTATACTCTACACCTAATGATTTTAGTTCTTTTACATGTTTTTCATCTTGTTCTTTTATATCAGTTATTAATATATGATTATTATATTTACTTAAGAATTTAGCTACCTCATAACCACTTCTAGCCATTCCTAAAACAAATATATTCTTATTTTGTATCATTCTAACACCTCTATAATATTATATCACTAATATTTATGATTGTTCAATAATTTAATTTTTAATGTTTAATTAACATAATAAAAAGTAGTGGTTTTACTACTTTTATTGTATTTGCTTTTTAATATAATCGTTTTTTGTTATCACCTATTATATTAATTTTACTTTGTCTATATTTTATTATAAATTTAACAATGAAATTGTAACATAAAATAACAGAATTAATCTGTTATTTTAACTAAAATTAAACATTAACCATTCTGGTTTTAATATAAGTATTATTCCTATTAAAACCATAATAATACCACCTATTAAATGAGATAATCTATTATATTTAGTAGAGATACCAGTAAGTTTTAAAGTAGTCATCGCGATTATAAATACAACTAAATCATCTATTAAGAAAAAGAAAATATAAAGTAAAATATATAGTATATCTTGAATTTGAGTTAAATTATTAATATTTAAAAGTTCTATAAATATGGTAGGAAAACCAGTAGAACAAGCTAGTTCAACTAAATTAACAGATGCAGCTAGAGTTATTACTCCTATTAAAGATAAAATGAAACTTTGTTCTGATGTAAATTTTCTAATTTTATTAAAATATTTATTTCTTTTTTTATCATCTACAATATGACATCCATCTTCTTTAGTTTTAATATAGCTTCTAATATTAATTATTCCGCCTATTAAAGCTACAATACCAATTAAAGATCTAACCCAATTTATAGTTGTAAATGATAAAACTACATTTAATCCTAACATTGCTAAAAAATAAACGAATGCTGATGTAAATAGAAATGTAAAACCTAAAACCCACATTTTTTTTCTATCTTTCATTGTAAATAGCATATTAATTAGGAAAAGTAATATCCACATAGCACATGGATTAAAGCCATCTAAAATACCTAATATAATAGCTACTATAGGGATTGATACTTTTTTCATATTAATTTTACCTAAAATAGGTATAGTTGTTTCTTTATTATTTTCTATCTCTTCATTATTTTTTGTTTCAGTATTGTTTTCTTCATTTTTATCACTTGATTTGGGATTAAAGTAATCATCAATAGCAGATTTTATATCTTCACCTATATATGAATTATAACCACTAAAGTATTCTTCACCAACTACTGTGAAAGGAACTCCTCTAGCAGATGAATTAAAATATTCTTTTACTTTATTCATAAGTTGTTCATTACTTTCGTTGTACCAAGTTTCATATTTTATAATATTAATTTTATCTTTATATTCAGCTTTTAATTGTTGTAAAAATATTGTTTCATCAGCACAGTGTGGACAACCATCACCATGAAAAAAATAAATAGTTATATTATCACTTGTATTTAATCCTACTATAGGAGCGACAACATCTTTGTATTCTTTAGCACTTGCTATAAAAGGAAAGAATAAAATGGTAAAAAAAATTAATAAATATTTTTTCATTTTAATTCCTCTATTATATTAATTAATTGTTGTTCTTTTATTTCACCATTTATTCTTTTTATTTCTATATCGTTTTGATAAAATATAATTACTGGTAAAATATCTCCAATATTATATTTTTTTACTTCTTCATTATCTATATCATAATCTAAAGAAATTATTTCTAAATCGTCATATTTTTTATTAATATTATTAAATGCTTTATTCATAACTAGGCAACCACCACACCATATTGCACTTATTTTAACTATTTTCATAACATCACCTATCTTTTATAATTATTCCCAAATAACTTACTAAATATAAAGCTTGTTCTATATTTACAATGCAACCTTTTAAATCTTTGTTTTTAATATTTATTCCCTCTAAATCAGAAGTAGATAAATCTATTTTGTTTAAACTAGTATCAATAAATTCTATATCTATTAGTTTTGATTCATTAAAATAAACTTGATCTAATTTAGAATTGTTAATACTAACATGTATCAATTCAGAATTTGTAAATTCTACATTTTTTAATTTTGAAAGTGAAAAGTTACTATAATCTAATTTACAATTTATAAAACTTATATCATTTAATCCTGATGAACTAAAGTCTGTACCTATTAATTTACAATCTTCAAATATAATTCTTCTAAATGACGATAATTCTAAACTAGTATTAGATAAATCACAGTTTTTAAATATTATATCTATAAATAAACTTCTAGATAAATTTGAATTAATTATTGAAAAGTTATTAAAACTACATTCATTAAATTCTATATCTTTAAAATTTAAGTTTTCTAATTCTTCTTTATTAAAACTACCTGTTATTATTTCATTATTAAATACTAATTTATTTTGTTCTAAATTATTTATTTTAGGATTATTTATTTTCATGAACTAATTGTTTGTAATATTTATCAAAAGAAGATAAAAATATATCTAATTCCTCTTTAGTTGTTATATAAGAAAGACTTATTCGAAGACTACTTTTAGCTTGCTCCATTGATTTAGTTAATTCTAATACTGATTTAGAAAAAGAATTACTACTAGAACATGCTGACTTAGTAGAAATATAGATTTCATCTTGTTCCAAAGCATGTAATAAAGTTTCTGGTTTAACACCAATGACACTAAAGTTTAATATATGTGGTATGCAAGTATCTATACTATTAATGCGAACATTTTTGTATTTTTTTAATTGCTCTTTTAAATATTTATTTAGTTCTAGTACATGATTATATTTATGATCAAAATTTTCATAAGCTATTCTTAGAGCTTTAGACATTGAAACAATAAGTCCTAAATAAGGAGTTCCACTTCTATAAATGGTTGTGCTTTTTCCTCCATGGATTAATGGTTCTAGCATTATTTTATCTTTTTTAATTAAACATCCAATCCCATTAATTCCAAAAAATTTATGAGCTGTAAAACTAGCTAAATCAATGTTAGTTAAATCTATTTCAATTTTACCAACTGCTTGAGTAATATCAGCATGAAAAAAAGCTTTTGAATTTTCTTTAATTATTTTTCCTATTTCTTCCAATGGTTCCTTGATTCCTATTTCACTATTAACTGAGTTAATTGTTACTAATATAGTATCATTTCTAAGTAGTTTTTTTAAATTATCTATATTAACAGTACCATCTTCATTCATTTGTACAAAATCTACTTCAAAACCTAATGTTTGTAAATAATTTAAAGGTCCATATATTGAAGAATGTTCATATGGAGTTGTTATTATGTGTTTACCTCTATTTTGATATTTAAATGCTATTCCTTTAATTGCTAAATTATTAGCTTCTGAAGAATCACTTGTATAAATTATTTCTTCTGGTTTAATTTTTAAAATATCTGAAATCTGTTTAGTTGAAGCATCAATTAATTGTTTGGATTTAACTCCTAAACTATGTAAAGAATTAGGATTACCTGGATAATTTAAGGATACTTTATAAAAACTATCTAAAACTTCCTTATTAATAGGAGTATTTGCTGAATAATCTAAATATATCATTATATCACCTCTTTAATTATAACATTTTATAATTTAAATGTATAGAAAAAAATCACTATATGGTAGTGACTTCTCTAGCTATTACTACTAATCTTCCATTTTCATTATTATCATCACAAGTAGATAAAGTAATTAAATTGTTTGGAAATTTAGGTGTTATTTTTGTATCATACAAACTTAGCTTTTTTACATTTTTAATAAATTCATTATAAATATTTTCACTATTAGTATTATAGAATTTATAGTATTTAAAATTATTATCAGTAGTATAATAAATTTTTGATAAAAAAACTGCTATTATTTCATATTCATACTTTTGTTCTTCTGTTTCAAATGTAAATGTTTTATGATTTAAGTAATAATTATAATCTTTATATTTTTTTAAACTTCCAAACATAGTACCATTAGAAGCATTGTGACCATGAATTATTAAATTGATATCTCTTGGATATATACTATTATGTTTATCAATAAATAAACTACCATAATCATATTTATTGTGATAAAAATCATGATTTAAATAATAATCATCTCCACTATACATAACAGGATAATCTATTTTAGTATCATTTATATTAATCCAACCATATATTTGATTATTTTCTGTAGCCATTTTCCTAATTAAATTAGGTTCACTACTATTTACTACAGGATTTAATACTTCTATTTTAGTTGGATAATGAACTATTTTAGTATCACTTATATTTTTTAAAACCATTGTTATTATTAATAAAAGTAATAAAATTATTAAACGTTTATGCATTTTATCTAGTTAGTTTTATTTTTAAAAATACGCCTAATATAAAAGTTAATATAATGGTTTCAAAAGATATTTTTTTAGTTATTCCTGTTTTTGGTACATCATCTAAAATAGGATTTATAGTAGGAGTTATTAAATCTAAATTGGTAAATTTTTCTTCAATATTATCAATTGTATTATCTATATATGTAATGTAAATTTTAGAAGTATCTGTAGGTATTTCTGTATCATTAATACCTAATTTTAAATTGTTTATTTTACCACTGGTAATATCTAATTTTATATTAGCAGTATCATCTATTTTGCCTGTTACAGATGTATCAGTATTATCGCCTAGTGTATATAAATAATTTATATTAGCACCATTAATTTTAGCACTAACATTACCAATAGTTCCTCTATTAAAACTTTGCATAACTTTAATATTGCTTCCCATAGCTTCTATTATTATTTCATCGGTTCTACCATCAATACCGCCTCCTATTAAATAAGGTATTTCAGCATTTCCACTTACTAAAATACTTGTTCTATCAACATGAGAGTAACCTTGCCCACCACCATATACAGCATTAGTAACTACGCCTCCATCTATAGTTATGTAACTAGTACCAACATCACTATTTGTGTTTACAGTTCCGTTACCACCTCCATATATAGTTGAAACTGTTCCTCCTGTCATTGTTATGTTACTTCCAACATAAGACTCTATTGGTTTACCTCCTCCAAATATAATGGCACTATCGTCTACGTTAAATGAACCGTTATTCCAGCTTATAGTAGCTCCATCTAGTCCATCTTTACGTTCTTTTATTGTAATTGCATATCCATTAGCATATACTATATTTCCTTCTATAGTTGGTTTTTTATCTATAGCAGTTACTTTAATTGGTATTAAAAATAATAAGCATAAAATAAGAATGTTTTTTTTCATATTGATCTCTCTTTTCTATGGTTATTATATCTAAATATTTTTAAGAAAAAAGTCAAAAAAAGTATATTTATCATTTAATAAATATACATATTTCTACATTTTATTTTTTTATTTCAACAAGTTTTTGGTAATCTTCTAATAGTTGTTTGTTACTTTTAAAATCTTTAGAAAACTTATTATATATGTTTTCTAAATTATTTAATAGTTCTATATAAGTTTGATTGGGGTTATAAATGATTTTATCTAAATATTCTAATGTTTCTATATAATATGGATAATAATTCATCATTAATACTTGGAAATATTCAAGCTCATTACTATTTTTATCATAGTCTATATTTAGATAATCTAGCATTTCTTTAAATAATTTTATTAATTTATCTTTTAAATTATTATATAAATCTTTATATGATTTACCATTATTTAATTCAAATTCTTTATAATAATAAGCATAATTTTTATAATCATTTTTTTCTTCTGTTAAAATATTATATAAATATTCTAAACTAATTATTTTTTCTATATCATTTACTTTAATATTTATGTTATCTATTGATACTTCATTATTAAATATAATATCAGATAGTTTTTGTAATTCTTTATGATAATAATGATAGCTTATATCTATGAAATCTAGCAAATCTTTAAAAGAATTACTATTATATTCTTTATTCTTATATTTTAGCATTTCTTTAAATAGTTTTATTAATTTATCTATATTATTTTTTTCAATAATATTATATCCATATTCTATTATATCTGTTTCTATTTTGATATAATGATTTAATTCTATTAAAGAACTGTTATATAAATTAGCATATTTGATTATTTTTTGTTTTTTAGTTTCCTTTGTTTTACCTTTTTTATTCCATTTTTTTAATGAACCTATAAGCATTAAAACACTTTCAAAATAAATAGTTTCTCTTTTTAATATATATTCTATTTCATCAAAATCTATTTTATCCATTGATATTTCTAAATATATATTTTTTTTATTCATTATTTTATTTAATAAACTTAAAGTTTGTTTTAATATTTTATCATAAATTTCTTCATATTTAATTTTCTTTTGTTTAGTTATTTCTTCAATATTTATAAATTCCATATTTATCGATCCTTTTTCTATAAATATTTTACCATAAATTAAAAATAATTAAAACTAAACTTTATTAATTTATAAAAACAGAAAAATAATTCAATCGAATTGATTCTATATCTAAAAGTTTAAATAGTTCAAACAAATTTTCTAATAGTGTGATAGTGGTTGGTATCTATAACTTTTTCACTAAATTAGGAATTAATACTAATTTGTATCAATTTTTACTATAATTCTACCGAATAAATATGAAAGTAACAATATATTTGTACTATTTTTGTTAATTTTCTATAAATTATTCAAAATTATTTAATAATAGAATATATTAGTTTTTCAAATTAATTGATATTATGTTTTGAACATTATTTTCTTATACTAGAATTAGTATCGGTGTATTTATTCAAAGATTCTTGACTCATTTCTTGTGCTATATATTTCTTCTTAATATAAATATCCAACGATCTAAGGTATTCTAAATCACATGCCTCTATAGATAAGGATAATCCGTTTGCCGAATTCATTCTATAATCCCTAATATTAAAATTTACATATTCTGGTTTACTAATTTCACCAACAGGAAAATCACATCTACTAATATATCTTTCTAATTCTGGCGATAATAGTTTTTTCCAAAAATCATAATTATTGTCAAATTCTGATTCTAATAAGATTTCCTTACTATCATTGCTATTTTTAATTAATCGATGAACTACTGTGCTATTTTGCCCGTTTACAAATTCAAATATGGAAATAATCTCATCATTTTCTTCTTTACCATCCAATATTTCATCAATTCTATCCATATATGATTCATAATCAACTTCTTTGATATAATTTTCATTTTCTATTTTAAATATCAATCGTGGATCACTATAATATTTTTCAAAATTTGAATTAGTTTCCTGCTTAATTTTAAATATTTTAGTCTCTAACCCTTCTGAAGAAATTTTAGTTTTCCAAACATTATATAATATTCTTTCTAAAATATCTGTTGGAATTCTTTCAGAACGTCGCACCTTAAATCCTAAATTAAAAAGTTGAAATGAATATTGATTATTTAATTCTCTCCATTTTGATTTATCATTACCTTCACTATATATTTTTTTCAAGTAATCAAAATTTTCTTGGGTTGGGAAAAATCCATTTATTATATTCATAGTTCTAAGTGGCAATTCATTTAACACTTGATCTAAATTATTGCCAGTATTTCCTTCTGTTAATGCAAGTGAACAACCACGTCCTTTTCTTTTTTGTTTTAACGAATTAAACTCTTCCATTGTTCTTCCAAAAAATGCATAACTATTTTCATTTGATGAATCAAAGGTTGAATCAAAATTATAAATACCATTTATTTCGTATTTAGGATCAATTATTTCAACAATGGAATTCATGTGAGAAACATCACCAACAAAACTTTCAATTATTGCTGTTTTAAATCCCATTCTTCTTAATATTTCATTAAATGTGTCTGAAAATCCAGCACAAACTGCTTTTTTATCAGTCAGTACACAATCAACTTGTCTTTTTTCTATTGATGTATCATTTTTTGCAAATTCAAAACTTTTTACATAATCATACACATACATTACTTGTTCTATGGGAGATAAATTTTTACTTTGGATTTCTTCTATTAATTTATTAATAATAGCATTCATATTTTCAATTTTATCAGTAGTTGATTTGCGATTCATTTGAAACATATAGTTAAAATAATAAGTTTCTTCCATAAATATTGCTCCTTATTTAATTAGTTCTAAAATATCATTAACAACTTTATTATAAAAATTAATTCCTTCTTCATCTGTTATTTTACTTGTTAAAGTAAACATTTCGTCATTTATTTTAAAAGTTATTTCATCTTTAGCAGTATCTTTTATATGAGGTAATTGTTTTATTCTTTCAGCTTCACTTCTTATATTTCCTTGCATACAATTAACATAATCCCATACTTTATCAATTTTATCTTTTTGATTTTCTAAATATTCAACTTTTCTGTCAACTGCTTTATATATTAAATCATCAACTAATATAATACTTGTAAATATAGTATTATCTGGTTTAAGAGAACCTTTTGAATAACCGATTAAATGTTTAGATTCTTCAATTTTTTTATTTAATAATTCTTTTTTCTCATCATTTTGAATTTTTTCAATTTTTTTATCTATTTTATCTAATATTTCTTGCTTACTATTTTTTATAACTATACTTTTAATAATTGTATTTTCTATTTTAATTAATCTATTTTCTAAAACAACATTAATATCAGCAGAATTACATAAAGGACAGTTAAACATAAATATTTGGTTGTTAACTAAGACAAGATCCATAATACTTACTGTTTTAGAATTTAAATATTCTATATATATACGTTTGATTGATTTATCATCAATTTGAACATTTGTAAGTCTTAATATATTATATAAATTACCCTCATTTTTTATAGACTCTACAATTTTATTAAATTCTTTATCATATATTTCTTGTGTTCCAGTTCCTAATTTTTCAACTGTATACATTCCATAAGTTGTAGGACTAAATTTTACCATATCATAGAATTTAAACATAACTTTTACTTCATTAGTTCCTATTGGATTAAATTTAAAAATTGGATGGCCTATATTTCTGCTACTATATTCTTTCCAATATGATGGTATAGAAACTTTTAAATATTCATTCTCTTTATATAAAAAATCAATTTTACTAATATCATTACTTTCATATCCACACTTAGGACATTTTTGTTTACTATTTATTAATTTATCATTATCTTCTCTAGAACCCATTAAATAATTAACACTATATACACATATTTGTTCACTTTCATTTCCACATACAGCACATTTTACATTAATTTTATTAACTTTTGTCATAACTAATCACCATTTCCTTCTAATAGCTATATCCTATTACATCAATTATATCACATTTCTTATAAAAATTATTATTTTTATTATTTTGTATTATATCAATATCATTTTTATCAAGTATATCTTCATCATATAAATAATTTATGAAGTCATCATATTTATCATTAAAGAAGAATTTGTTTTGCAAAAATTCAATAAACTTCTTCCATAATTCTTTAAAATAATCACCTATTTTTTTGCAATTCTGATATCTTATCGATTATATAAATTTAATTGATTTTCTAATTCATCAATAGTTTTTTTCTTCATCTTTCATTGAAATATAGTCTGAATTTTCATAATGTCCACTATATGTTGGAATAATCAAATAATATTTATTACTTAATCTATCTATTACAAAATCAATAAATTTAGCACTTGTAAACATAGGGTATAATAATAATATTTTCTCTTTTTCCCTATTCTCATAGGTAACTATTTTCAATTAAAATCAACTCCCATCTAAATTGTAATTTATTTAACTTTTTTATAAATACTTTCACAAGATTTACAAGTGATTTTCATTTCATAACTTGACACTTTTTTATCTAATATTGTAATTAAAGGTTCACTATCTTTTGGACAACAAAATCTATTTTTTATAGTAACTAATTCATCACTACACTCTTGTCCTATTTTACTATCATCAAAATCTAATATTGCACTTCCTTGACTTCCACAGTTACACTTATATTTTAATTCTAATCTATCATAAGTTGCATAACATAAATAACCTATATTTTCGTTGCACTTATCACAGTACATCCATCCTCCATAATTAGTTGCCAATCTTGTATTTAATAATTCTTTGTTTTTTACTACTCTTGCCATAAATTCTAATCTTCCTTTCAAATTGTAATTTGAATTACTCTATATCAAAATTTTCTGTTTTCAAATCACAATAATATCTGCCACTTGTAGCAGTAAATTTTAAAACACAATAATCTGGATCGATTACACCTTTTTTATAGAACATTGTATCTCCCTTTTTCCAAATCATATTTTTGGGTTTTTGGTCTGTTAAGACTTCCATTTTACCTTTTAACATAACCCCAACATACTTAATTAGTCCTTTGTGATAAAAGTAAATACTAGCGTTTGAATTATCCTTATATTGACTAACTCTCATAGAAGAAGTATTAGTAGAAAAGTAAACCTCTTTTAGTCCTATTCTTTTTCTTGTTTCTTATTTTGTCTATTCTCATTTGTAGGGAATAAGCATTAGTTTAATGTTTTTATAAAGGTTTCTAAATCTGATAATTTAATTCTATTAGACAAATTTTCAATAAAGATTTCATTAGAATAATTAAATACTAGAAATGTGATGTCTTTAATAATAACTCTATGTGGTTCTATATAGTTTAAATTTGTCTTATTAATTTTTCTAATATTACCATTGATAATAGTAAGTTTAGTATTGCAAAAACTACATATAAATTCTATTTTTTCTTTAATTCATTATCAAGTTCTAATTCTTTCTTTGTAATAGTTACTATTTAAACCTATCCTTTCTTTCTTAAACACCAAAAAAGTACCAAATCCTAATTTGAAATTGATACTTATATATTTAAGTCTAAACTATAAAAGTTCGGATAGATTGCTTACTAGTGCCCTAAAAGGAGGACGTTCAACAACTTTTAAGTATTAATTTCTAAACCTACACCAACTTCGCTAATGTCTAATCTTTTTGCCATTTCTATTTTTGCTTTTAAAGAAACACAATGACAAGGATATAATAATTTGATATTATTTTCTTTCAAATAATCAATCGTTTTGTCTAATCTCTCATTTACTTCAAATAAATGAAATCCACCAATAACTCCATATATTCTATTATCATTACAAACTTTTTTTAGCGTATTCTAATATATTGCAAATTCCACTATGAGAACATCCTGTTACAACAAATAGACCTTCATCACTTTTATAAACGATTGCTGAATCATCATCTATTGTATCATCAACTTTTTCACCATTAATAATACTTTTTCCAATTGAATATCTTGGTTCAAAATCATTTAAAGTAGGAATCTCTCCTAAATATGTAATATGTTTACTAATTTGAACTGGTTTCTTAGATAAATTTAATCGGCAAACTTTAGAAAGTTCTTCCTTAGATAAAGGGGTTCCAATATATAAGCCTGTGGCATCTTCTTTATGATCAAAACATTCTGGATGAGCAATTAATTCAATATTTCTTTTTTCTTCAAAAAAATATCTTAAACCACCTGTGTGATTGTCATGTCCATGAGATATTACTAGTTTGTTAACCTCGTTTAAATTAATATTCATTTTTCGTGCATTTTCAATAATAACAGATGAGTATCCAGTATCAAATAATATTTTTTCATTGCCATCTTCGATATAATAACTTACACCTGGCTCTGCTAAATAATACATATCAATAAATGTATTATTATCTTCTAATACTTTTAATTTCATAAATAACCATTTCATAAAGTATATTGATTTGTCAATATACAAGTGTGTTTTTTTAATTGACAAAATTTAGTCAAATTGGTTGTACTGTTATAAATATTTTAGTATAATTTATTTAGGAATACTTTAACAGTTGAGTGCTTACCTCCGAAAGGGGGTGATGAAAATGACTAAGAAAGATTTTTTAATCTTTGCTTTAATCGTTATCATCATTCTACTTATTCTTCTATTATTTAAATGATAATGAATTATAAAAAGAAAACGCACTCAATCTAACAAGATTAAGTGCAAACCATTTTGGTGAGTACTCAACTTTGCGATGTTAAGTATTCCCTTTTTTATTTTATGCAAGTTTCCTTGACATATTCATAATATCATAAAAACGGCTTTTTGACAAGTCGTTTTCTATTGTTACTCGAAAGTTCGAGTTTCCTATCAATCTGGTGCGTGAGTAAACCACATTTGGAAATTCGCATACAGGCTAATTTCTAAATCAATTATAACATCATTTATATAGTTTTGCACCTAATAATCTAATCTTTGAGAGAAATTGTAATTTGAATTACACTTTAAATTTTAATCTAGTATCTTTTTTAAATTCTTTTCTCTTTGGATTTCCCTCAACTCTGTAAATGTCATTGTTTGTAATATCATAAATAACAGACCATACTGTATCAGCATCAGTCTTTCTATCATACTGACACATAAATCCATACTTTCCTGATAATATATCTCTAACTAAATTAAATGAATAATCATTTTTGTATTCTTTTAGAGTGTTGTAAGCAACTAAATATCTTTCTTCTGCTTTCCAATCATCTACTTCATAATTATTATATTTTTTCATTTTCATAGAATTAAATTCATTTGCTGTTGTTACAAAATTTCCATCTTTATTTGGTCTTATTATTTCTATTTCTTCACAATTACACTCAACAACTACAATATTTCCAGTTCTATCAGCAAGAGTTAATGTTTGTTGTGATGCAATAGGAATATTTTTTAATAATGATAGTGCTTCATCAATAGTTTTGCATTTTTCTAATAAATATCTAACTAACATACCTGCGTTGAATCCTGCTTTTATAATAGTAGGATAAATAAAAGTTAATCCAACTGCTAAACCATACTCGTTGATTCCATCTTCCATTTCTATAAAAGCTGTTGTATTTGCATTAAAGGCATATACACTATCTAAATTATATAAACAATTCATATATAGTTTTTCTAGTGATACAAGAAAATCACTATTTCTTCCAAAAATTATATTATCCTCACCTTTAACTGCTATACAAGTACAATGATTATTAAATTCAAAGCAATACATACTTAATAAAAAAGTATAAAAATCTTCATAAGAACTGTTTTGTCCATTTGCTAAACCTTTAATTTCTTCTAAAATCTCTGGATAATATTTTTCATATATAGGTAAACACTCTTCAGCAAATTTTCTTCTTTCATCTGTTATTTTAAAAGTATGATTATAACTAATTATTTTACCATTTTTATATAATAATCTTCCCCAATTAAATCCTGCCTCATAATGACTTCTCTTAAATCTTCCATGATACATATTTTTCTATCTTCCTCCTTAAATTTTTGAGTAAGATCTTGCTCTGATTAAATGATAAGATAATAAAAAATTTAAGTCAATAGAATAAAAATTTTTAGTAAAACTTTTTGAATATAAAGAAAAAGACTATCAAATTTTTCTTGATAATCTCACTTTCAAATTGTAATTTTTAATAATAACTTATTTTTTTTGATTGTTTTCTTTTTTCTTTT
>CANSFI010000002.1 GCA_947646095.1 uncultured Mycoplasmatota bacterium | reverse complement strand
ATACAAAATAATATAATTGATAGTACACCAATAGAACCACAACCAATACAAAATAGTATAATTGATAGTACACCAATAGAACCACAACCAATACCAAATAATATAATTAATAATACACAAGCAAATAATCAAAATAATTCAAAAAATAACAAAGGTTTGAATAATAAAATAATAATATTTTTAGTTTTAGGTCTTGTAATTGTTGGACTTATAATATTTATTTTATTTAAAAAATTTAATTTTAAAGAAAATAATGTTAAAAATAATTCAGCATCTTTATTTGATCAAAATCAACCAGTTTTAATAAAAAAAGATGGAAAATATGGGTATATTGATACAAATGGAAAAACTGTGATTGAACCTATATATGAAGAAGCTAGTCAATTTTATGGAGAATATGCAATTGTACAAACCAATACAAAAAAAGATGGATATGATGCTAAAGTTAATCAAATTATCGATAAGAGTGGAAAAGTAAAAATTTCTTCAAATATGGGTATTGAATATGTGCCTAATTATAATGTTTGGATTATTGATAATCAACTATATAATGGTAAATTCAAAAAAATATCTTCTGATGATGTAAGAGTAGATTATGAAAATCATGGTTATTTATCTTGGCAAAATATGTCTAAAAAAATAGCTGGAATAATGGATGTCTCTGGTAAAATAACTTATACTTATAAACTTTCTTCTGAGAATGATTATTTATACGTAGAACCATCTGATAACGATTACTCATTAAAAGAAAAATATTGTGTTGTAAAAATAAGTAAATTAGAAGGTGATGAAGAAGGTATTGTAAATTGTGAAACAGGTAAAGTAGTTTATGATTATGTAAATAAACATATTTATGATGAAGGTGATAACATATTTACAATAAAAGAACCAGATACATATGATTTTATATCTACACTTTATATTCAAGATAATAAAATTGCTTATCAAACAACTAATGAAGATGCTGAATTAGAATATGAAGATGGTTATGTTGAAATAGATGATAATGGAAGTTATAGTTATTTTGACATTAAAACAAAAAAAATAACCAAAGAAGAACCAGATTATGAATACGCATCTGAATGGGAAACAGAAACAGGTATGAAAATGTTCTCTTGTTCTGATAGTTCATCTTATTTAAAAAAATATGGTTTAAAAAAAGAAGACAAAGAATTATTATCATGTGAATGGTCATATATATACTTTTTTGATGTTAAATTATATAGATATTTAAAATCTTTAGGAAAAGATTATGTTTTAGCTCAAAATGGTGATTATGGTCATGTTAAAATAAACTTAATTGATTTGAAAGATGGAAAAACAGTAACACAATTTGATTCCTTTATGGTAATGGATAGCTATAATTCACCTTTTATATATTATATAAACTATGATTCAAAGTTAGTAGTTTATAACATGATCTCAGGTAAATCACATTCAACAGATGAATCTAATAAAGTAAAAGTTTATTCAAATTATGTAACTATAGAAGAAAATAATAAGCTTAATTATTATAATTCTGATTTAAACATTTTTTACACAACTGATAAAGAATAAATATTAAAAGTAGAGCATTAATATACTATCTAAATAAGAAGGAGGATGAGATAATCAATTTTTTTCAAATTTTTGCTCATACTTCGATTTTAGAATCATTTCTATTCATCGAGCGATTATTTTATTAAACGATGCTGAAAAGGTTAATCCAAAAGATAAAAATGTTCAAGTTACAATTGAATCTGACAGTTCTATAGCTATTGAAATAGAAACAAATTTTGATATAAAAGAGAAAATATTACTTCAAAGGGACTATAACAGAAGTGTTAGATTAATAGAAACTATAATATTTATATTGTGTTAAATAAAACATATAGAATTATATAAAAAGATATATAGTAAAAGAGTGAATACTCTTTTTATTTTACCTAAATTATGTTATAATTAACATTGTAATAACCACTCTCATATTATAAAAAGGGAGGAGTAAAGTATGAGATTAAATAATGATATTACTATATTAGTTAATAAAGAAAATCCATTAACTAAAGATTTTATTCCAAATAATTTAATCGCAGTTGACGAAAATGAAAATAATTTTCATAATTTTATAGATCCTAATATGAAACCTATGATCGATAAAAGCGCATATGAAGATTACTTAAAATTGATATCTAAAGCTAAAGAAGATGGTTTTATATTAACAATTGATAGTGGTTATCGTTCATTTGAATATCAGAAAGTAGTTTTAGAATTAATAACCAAAGAAGAGGGAGAAGAATATGCTTCAAAGTTTGTAGCACTACCAGGATGTTCTGAACATCAAACAGGTCTTGCTATTGATTTTGCAGCCATACACAATAATATCTATGATGAAAATTTAAATGATGAAGAAATTGAATGGTTAAAAAATAATGCTTATAAATATGGTTTTATTTTAAGATATCCAGAAGGTAAAGAAGAAATAACTGGATATGCTTATGAACCCTGGCATTATCGTTATGTAGGAAAATTATCAACATTGTTATATGAAAATAATATAACATTAGAAGAATATTATTTAAAAAAAGACTACTATTATTCAAATGAAAAAAATAAATAAGTAGGAGTGTTTTATGGAAAAGAAAAATTATATTTTAGGGGTTATTGGTGCATTACTTGGGGGAATTATCGCAACAATACCTTGGATACTTATGTATATTTATGGAAACATGATGTTTTCTGCTTTAGCAATCATTATAGGTTGGTGTGCTTTAAAAGGATATAAATTACTTAAAGGACCAGATACTAAATATTTACCAATAATAATTACATCAGTATCTATAATATCAGTATCACTTGCAACCTTAATAATTATCCCTTTAGCATTACTTTATAAAGAAGGATTTGAAGCATCTTTTAGTAATTTACAATTACTATATCAATCAAACGAATTTTTAGGTGGTATTTTAAAAGATTTTGTAATTTCAGTAGCATTTACTATCTTAGGTATAAGTGGAATTATTAAAAACTTAAAATCACAATACAATTAACTATCAATACTGATAGTTTTTTTCTTGACAAAAAAGCAATATATGTTAAAATATTCCTGTTAAATTTAAGGAGGGTTATATGAAATTAAATATAAAAAAATTAATTATACTTGGAAGTATCCCTGTTTTACAGCGTTTACTTTATATAGTGTTAGATGGTATAGTATTTCATCCTAATTCAGCATTAGGATTAGGTGTATCAGGATTTATGATGAGTACAACTGTCATAGGAGAATTTATTTGTGTTCAAATGTTAGTAGAAAATATTAATAAATTTATATTTGAAATTAGAGAAAATAAATTCCAAAATAAAAATCATAATACAATATCAAATTTAAAAATATATACTGAAGAATATTATAAAAAAATGAATGTTTACAATAAAGTAGAAAATAAAGATTTAAGGATTGAAAGTAATTCAAAAATAAAAGACCAAGAAACTAAAACTATAACTAGAGAAGAAATGGTCCAACAATTAAAAGAATTAAAAAATAATATTGAAATTTGTTATAAAGAAACTAAATGTTGTAGTGATTGTGATAAAGTTTATAGTTCAAAAACTAAAATAAATAGATATTAAATAGTGGCTTAATAGCTATTTTTTTACATTATATACATTGACAGACGATATATATAATGGTATGATGTATATGTAGAAAGGAAGTATTTTAAATGACATCAGATATTATTAGGGGACATACTGAAACAATTATTTTGGCTCATCTATTAAAAAAAGATAGTTATGGTTATGAAATTAATAAAACAGTTAAAGAAAAAACTAATAACTTATATGAATTTAAAGAAGCTACTTTATATTGTGCTTTTAAAAGATTAGAAGAAAATGGACTAATTACATCTTATTGGGGAAATCAAACAACAGGTGCTAGAAGAAGATATTATAAAATAACTGAAGATGGAAAAAAAACATATGAAAGAAACCTAGAGGATTGGAAACAAACAAAAAAAATAATTGATAAATTAATATAGGAGGAAATATGGATAAAGTAAAAAATTATGTAGAAGAATTATTTAATAATACTCCAAAAACTAGTAGAGTATTAGATTTAAAGAACGAATTAATTATGGATTTAAGTGAAAAATATGATGATTTAATAAAAGATGGAAAAAAAGAAAGTGATGCTTATAAAGAAGTAATTAGTAGTATTGGTGAAATAGATGAACTAATAAGTAGTATTAATAATGATTATATTATAAACGATAATATGTTAAAAACAAAAAGAAAAACTGCTTTAGTTGTAAGTATTAGTGTTGGAATATATATTTTAAGTTTAATAGCGGTTATTGTTTTATCAGAATTAGAACTTCCTGATTATATAGTTGTATCATCATTCTTTACTTTAGTAGGTATAGCTACTTGTATGATAGTATATCATTTTATGTCATTACCTAAATATATTAAAAACGATGAGACAATAGTTGAAGAATTTAAAGAATGGAAAAATAAAAATAGTAAAAAATCAGAAATAAAAAAAACAATAAATTCTATTATTTGGACACTTACAGTAATTATATATTTATTAGTTAGTTTTTCAACTATGGCATGGCATATAACTTGGATAGTATTTATAATTGCATCGTTATTTGAACAAGTAGTAAAATTAATTATGGCAATGAAGGAGTAATATATGAATAAAAGTACAAATATTATTTTAATTAGTTTACTTATGATACTAATTGTTATTTTAACAATAATAATGGTTATTGGTATTAAAAAGGGTCCTAGTATTTTTGTTTTCGATATTGGTGATGCTAAACTAGTAAAAGAAGAATCTATTGATTTAGAAGAGATAAAAAATATAGAAATGAATTTTGTTTCAGAAGATATTAAGATATATGTTACTGATGAAGATAAATTATTAGTTAAACAATATAGTAATAAAAGTAAAAAAGATAAAAATTTATTCACTTATAAAATAGAGAATAATATTATTAAATTAAAAGGAAAAGAAAATATTTTTTGTATAGGTTTTTGCTTTAATTATTCTTATTTTGAAGTTTATATACCTAGAACTTATGTAAATGATTTATATATTCATTCTACAAGTGGTGATATAGATGTTCTGGATTCGTTAAAAGTAAATAATTTAGATTTTAATACAACAAGTGGTGATATAAAAATAGAAGGTAGTTTAAACTCAAATGAATTAAACTTAAAAACTGTATCAGGGGATATAGAAGCTAATTCTATTGAAACAGGTATTGGAAAATTAAATACAACAAGTGGTGATATAGATATTGAATATTTGACTGGAGAATATAATATAAAAACAATCAGTGGAGAAATTGAAGTAAATAATTTTGATGGTAATTTTAATATTTCTTCTACAAGTGGAGATGTATTGATTAATAATTTTGGAATAATTACTGATTCTAGTATTAAAACAATATCAGGAGATGTAGATGTTATATTACAAAATAATTATGAGTGCAGAGTAGAAACAAACACTGTGTCTGGTAGTGAAAGAATAAGAAATAGCAATAATTCTGGAAAACTACTTAAAATAAAAACTACAAGTGGTGATATTAAGGTAAGATAGTAAAACTTTAGGATGAATTTCTAAAGTTTTTCTGTTATAATACTAAATGGAAGTGATAGTATGCCAGAATTACCAGAAGTAGAAACAGTAAAAGAAACATTAAAAAAACAAATATTAAATAAAAAAATAGTAGATGTTAATATTTATTATAGTAATATAATAGAATATCCTAGTTCAGATGAATTTAAAAAGCAAATAATCAATCAAACTATAAATGATATAAAAAGAAGAGGAAAATGGTTGATGTTTGAACTTGATGATTATTATTTATTAAGTCATTTAAGAATGGAAGGAAGATATTTCTTAAGAGACAAAAAAGATGAAATATTAAAACATGAACATGTATCATTTGTTTTTGATAATGACTTAGAACTAAGATATTTAGATACAAGAAAATTTGGGAGAATGCATTTAATAAAAAAAGAAGAAATCGAAAAACGTAAACCATTAAGTGAATTAGGATTAGAACCATGGGATAAAAATTTAAATATAACCTATTTAAAAGGTAAATATAAAAGTAAAAAATTACCAATTAAAACAGTAATATTAGATCAGAGTATAATAGTTGGTATTGGTAATATATATGCTGATGAAATACTTTTTTTAAGTAAAATAAATCCTTTAAAAAAAGCTTATGAACTAAATGATTTAGAATTAAATGATATAATAAAAAATACTAAAATAATTTTAGATAAAGCAATTAAATCTGGAGGAACTACTATTAGAACATATGAATCAAGTGAAGGAGTACATGGTAGATTTCAACAAAAACTATTAGTACATAGTAAAGAAAATGAAAAATGTCCTAACTGTAACAATACGATAATTAAAATAAAAGTAGGAGGTAGAGGTACTTATTATTGTGAAAATTGTCAAAAGTAGTTGACAGTTTTAAAAAAAATTGCTATGATACTTCAGCCAATGGAGAGGATAAAATGTTAACAGATAATCAAAAAGAAAGAGAAGCCTATATATCAAAATTAGAAGATTATGTATTTTATTTATTACTAAACTATAGAGAAGAACGACCACTTTTAATAGATAGCATAGAACCTGATTTATTAAAAGAAACTATTTTTAAAAAAGAAATAGAGTATACAAAAGATGGTAAATGCATAATTAAATATGTTTTAAGAAAAGGTTATAATAATTTATATAAAAAAGTAGACTTTAGTAATGTTTCATTCGATGATGTAGCAGTTAATGGAGTTGATTTTAGTGGATGGCACAACGTTACACTAAATCCTCAAAAAGTATATCAAAGAGATATGAGTTATACAAAATTAAAAGGTGTTAAAGTAATAGGATCTTTACATAACTGTCGTATTTTAGGAATTGATACTACTGGTAGTAGTGGGGTTGTAGTATGTACTCATGGTGTTTATCAAGGGATTATGAATTATGCTACATTAACAGATGCAGTTGTTATTGGAGATTTTGAAGGTATATATACTGAAGGTATGGATCTTACAGGGGCTATAATGAAGGAATCAGCTGATATTATAAATTTTGAACAAAAAAAGAAAGGATTGATTAAAAGAAAAAATACCAATAAAAGATGATTAAATCATTTTTTATTTTTGTTAAACTTTAATAAATTTAAGTTGCATTTATCATAAAATTGTGATAAAATCATAATGTTTTTTTGAGAAAAAGGAAGTGAATTATGAAAAAGACTAAAATTATATGTAGTATTGGGCCATCTACACAAAATTGGGAATCATTTAAAGGGATTGTAGAGGCTGGAATGAATGTAGCAAGAATAAATTTTTCACATGCTACTTTAGAAGAAAGAAAAATTGATGAAGATTTAGTTAAAAGAGCTAATGATGAACTTGGAACTTCAATTGCGATATTATATGATACTAAAGGACCAGATCTAAGAACTTGTAATTTTGAAAATGATTTTATTGAATTAGTAGCAGGTCAAACTATTCGTATAGTAGAAGATGATATAATTGGAAATAACAACATGATTAGTTTCAATTATAAAGGAATTTTAAAAGATATAAAAGTTGGTATGGCAATTTTACTTGATGATGGATTTTATAAATTAATAGTTGAAAGTATAGATGAAACTGATGGTAGTGTAATTTGCCGTATTTGTAATAGTGGCACAATTAAAAGTAGAAGAGGAGTATGTATTCCTGGTATTAAGTTAAATGTTCCATATGTAAGTGATCAAGATAAAGAAGATATAAAATATGCTTGTGAACATGATGGAGATTATTTAGCAATATCTTTTGTAAATTGTGCAGATAATATAAGAGAAGTTAGAAAATTATGTACTGAGTTTGGTAAACCTAATATGCCAATAATATCAAAGATAGAAACACAATACGCAATGGATAATTTAGATGAAATCATTGATGAAACAGATATAGTAATGATTGCACGTGGTGATTTAGGTATTGAAACAGGTGTAGAAAATTTACCTTTATATCAACAAATGATGATTGATAAATGTCATGAAAAAGGTAAAAGAGTTATTATGGCAACTCAAATGATGTCAAGTATGAAAAATAATATAAGACCTACTAATGCAGAAGTTACAGATGTTGCTAATGCAGTACTTACAGGTTGTGATGCTATTATGACTAGTGATGAAACAACAATGGGAAAATATCCTGTAGAAACTATTCAAAATATGGCTGAAATTTGTAAAAATGTTGAAAGTTATCATAAATATGATAATAAATATAATACAAGCCTAAAGGATGTAACACAAGTTATAGCAACAAGTGTTGTTACTGCAAGTAATGAATTGAATTCAAAAGTTATAGTTGCAGCAACAATGTCTGGTCATACAGCTGCTACAATAAGTAATTTAAGACCTAATGCAATAGTATTAGCTCCAGTTCCTAATAAAAAAATAGCAAAATCTTTAGCTCTTAATTATGGAGTTTATACAACAGTAGTAGGTGAATATGGCTCAACTGATGAACTTGTAGCAGCTAGTAAAAAAGAAGCCCAAAAATTTATTGATTTATCAAAAGGTGATAAAATTATTATTACAGGTGGATTTCCTAATACTGCTGATAAAAAAGTTACAAACTTTATGAAAATAGAAGAAATATAATAAAAAAATTATTTAATAACTGGTTTATGTTTATATTCTAGTTCACTTAAATAATTTTTATTTTCAAAAATACTTGCATATATACTATTAACTTTAAATTCTAAATCTAACATTTCATCTTTTAAATCAGAATAATTAGATATTATAGGTATACTTATGTTTTTTTTAATTTTATTTAAATAATTTCTACCTTTAGTATTGAAACCAAGAATTCTAATATAATGGATTTCTTTATTTTTAATTGCTTGAATTTTAGTAAATCCACATAGAATATGAACAAACATTCTTTTGATTTTATTATAAGTATATCTTTTAGTTTTAACTTTACCTATTAATTCTTCTAAATTATTAACTTTAAAAATATATCTTTTAATTCTATTCTCAATTCCTTCATCAACAGTTTGATAAATACTTAAATCATTGGAACTTATAATTTTATATTTTAATAAATCAAAATAATTATCTAAGGAAATGTTATCAATATATTTTTCTATATTTTTAGGTATAAATTCATTAATATTTTTATTATTTTTGATGTTTTCTCTAATACTAGTAGCGCTGCTAATACTTCCTGTTGTTTTTTTGTTGTTATATTTATTGGTTCTTTTTATACATACAGGTTCAATGTTAGAATTTAGTTTGTTTATTGCTTTAATATAACTAATACCTAAAATATCATTAGGGTTTTCCACATTAATACCTAAAACTTTTCCTAAAGAATAAGGATAACTATAACCTTTATTTAAAAGTTTTTTTATTTTTTCATTGTTTTCCACAGAATTACTTGCAATATCTTTTAAAAGTTCTATATTATTATGTTCGCTACCAAATACTATTTTTTCTACTTTCATATAATTTAAGATAGAAATAGCTCCATATCCAAATATATCAGCACTTTGACTTGCAAATACAAAAGGTAATTCAACAACTAAATCAACACCAAAGTTAAGAGCAATATCAGTTTTATGCCATTTATTAATTATACTAACATCACCACGTTGTAAAAAGTGACCACTTAATACTAAAATAATAGTATAATTTGGATACATTTGTTTAATTTTGTTTAAATGATATAAATGTCCATTATGGAAGGGATTATATTCACAAATAATACCAATACTTTTCATAAAATCACCTAAATATATAATATCATAAAAATAAATTTTTGTTGCTTTTATTTTAATTTTTGATATAATGTAAAAAACAGGAAATGGATAGAGGTGAAATATGAATATAGATATTACTCGTCTAAAACATGGTTTAGTTGAATATATTGATATTGATAAAATAATAGATATGTCAGATATTAATTTAGATGGAACAGGAATTATAGAGTTAAAAGAAGTAAAAATAAAAGGTTCTATAGTGAAAAATAATTTAGATAGTTATGTTTTAAATGTAAAAATTTCTGGTACTATGATATTACCTTGTTCTATTACACTTGAACCAGTAGATTATAAATTTGAAACAGAAATAAATGGTATAATAGAAGAAATGCTTGAAGAAATTGATGAAATTAGTAAAAAAAGTGAAAATACTATTGATATTTTTCCAATAATATGGGAAAATATATTAATGGAAATTCCCATAAAAGTTATTAGTCCTAGTGCAAATACTGAAAAGTTGTTTGGAGATGGTTGGAGATTAGTAACTAATGAAAAAGAAACAGGAAATAGAAATGCTTTTGATAAGCTAAAAGACTTATTATAAGAGAAGAGGTGTCATAATGATGAAATTAGATATTCAAATGTTTGCAGTGCCATTTAGAAAAACTAGTAAAACTAGTAAGAGAATGCGTCGTACACATTATAAAATAAGTGAATCACAAACTACTACTTGTTCAAAATGTGGAGCAACTATTAAACCACATAGAGTATGTAAAGAATGTGGAACTTATAAAGGAAAAGAAGTAATAACTAAAAAAGAAACAGCTGCATAGTTGTTTTTTATTTAGAAAATAAAAAAGGGTTTGTTTAATTTAACAAAATCCCTTTTTATTATTAGTTTATTTTTTTAACTGTTAGTGATGAATTAACACCATTACCTAATGTAACTCCTACTGCAAGTAAAGCAGAAATTGCCATATCAATGACAGCTCCAGCAGGAAGTGTTACGATAACACTACCACTATATATTGAGCCTACGCCAACTGATAATACTCTAGAAATAATGGTTGCAGGTATATTAGTACCATTACTTCTAACTGCTTGAGTTACAGTGGTTCCAAGGGCTGCTGAAACATTACTAAAATAGTTTATTTCATAGTTTCCTGCTTGAGCAACTGTAATACTATTAGCTGGAGTATATGTTGTATTTAAGTTTGGCATAGAGTTTGCTAGTGGTATTTGTGTTGAAGAACCTATAGTTAAGTTCAATGTCTGTGGAGTATCACTATATTTTCCGCCATAAGCATTTAGACCATTAGCAGGTCCAGTAGGCCCAGTAGCACCAGCTAAGCCTTGAGGTCCAGTAGGACCAGTAGCACCAGCCAAACCTTGAGGTCCAGTAGGACCAGTAACCCCAGCTAAGCCTTGAGGTCCAGTAGGACCAGTAGCACCAGCCAAACCTTGAGGACCAGTAGGACCAGTAGCCCCAGCTAAACCTTGAGGACCAGTAGGACCAGTAGCTCCAGCTAAGCCTTGGGGCCCAGTAGGTCCAGTAGCACCGTCTAAACCTTGAGGTCCAGTAGGCCCAGTAACCCCAGCTATACCTTGAGGTCCAGTAGGACCAGCTGGTATAACAAAATTTAATAAATAATCAGAATTCATATATATATCCTCCTTTCTGTTTCTAGTTTTAATTGTTTACTGGTGTTATTGTAACACTTGCATTTGTACCAGGTTCCCCAGTTGTAACTGTTCCTATAGTTAAAGTTGGTGCTGGTCCAGTTTCACCAGTTAAACCTTGAGGCCCAGTAGCCCCAGCCAAACCTTGAGGCCCAGTAGGACCAGTAGCACCATCTATACCTTGAGGTCCAGTAGGACCAGTAGCCCCAACTAAGCCTTGAGGTCCAGTAGGCCCAGTAGCACCAGCTAAGCCTTGAGGTCCAGTAGGACCAGTAGCTCCAGCCAAACCTTGAGGTCCAGTAGGACCAGTAGCCCCAACTAAGCCTTGAGGTCCAGTTTCACCAGTTAAACCTTGAGGCCCAGTAGCCCCAGCTGGTATAACAAAATCTAATACATAACCTGTAACATCTTGATTCATTTTTATCTCCTTTAAAATCTAATTTAATTATATTTTTGAATTATTATTTTTTAGGCTGGAGTAATAGTTACAGATGCCTCTGTTCCAGGAGCACCAGTAGTTACAGTACCTATAGCTAAACCAGGTGCTGGCCCAGTAGGACCAGTAGCACCAATTAAACCTTGAGGTCCAGTAGGCCCTATTGGTCCAGTAGGTCCAGTAGGACCTGTTATACCAATGAAATTAGTAGTTGGACGACAAAGTTTTTCATCTGCTTTAATTTTTGCTAAAGCATTATGATAAATTTTACTTGATTTATCACCACAATTATCACAAGAATTCATAATAATACCCCCTTTCATAATTATAATATGATTGAATAGATAAAAAAAAAGTGCGATTGCCTTATAAATAAAAAAAATATAAAAAAATCCAAAACATGGATTAATTTTTATATCTTAAAATACTATTAGAAATATTAAAAATAATACCTATCATAATCATATAACTAAGCAAACTAGATCCACCATAACTAATAAAAGGTAAAGTTATTCCTGTAATAGGCATTAACCCAAAAGTCATACCTATATTTTGTAATTGTTGATATATAAGCATACCAACAATTCCAGCAATTATATATTTACCAGTCATATCTTTGGTTTTAATAGCTGTAGTAATTAATTTTAAATCAAAATAAGTTAAAATACATAATAAAGTAATTGAACCAATAAAACCAAAAGTAGAAGAGTAAACAGCAAATATAAAATCAGTTTGAGCTTCTGGAAAATATACAGGTACCTTAAAATTCCCAAATAATCCAGCAGATCCAATCGCACTCATACCATTTTCTAATTGAAAACCTGATTTGTTAGACCAATCTAATAATCTATCAACTCTAAGAAAAAAATCAGTTCCAAAAATATTTACGAATAAATCATTATTAATAAAATAAATTGCTAAAACAGATCCAATTAGTAAAAACAAAATACTTATTAAAATAATAAACCACCTATATCTAATTCCAGCTACAAATAACATAATAGTTGTAATTAATAAATAAATCAAAACGACACCAGTATCAGGTTCTAAAAAAGTTAAAATGCTAGGAATTGCTACTACAAATAAAACTTTTACAAGAAAAATGAATTCTTCTTTAATAGTTGGATTTGAATAATTTTTTCTAAAATCATTAATCATATGACCTAAAACAATGATTAAAATTATTTTCATAAATTCACTTGGTTGAATAGTTCCAATACCAGGAAGCGAAAACCAACACCTAGCATTATTTATTGGTTTTGCAAATATCAATAAAAGAATTAGAGAAAGAATTCCAAATCCATAAATATACCATATATTTTTAAATATAAAATCATTTCCTAAATACATAATAAGAAAAACTAAAGAAAAACCAACCAAATACCATATGATTTGTTTAAAAACTAAATTATTCATATAATTAGGTAAAATACTAATTGCACTTTTAATAGTTATAATAGAAATAAGTGCCATTAGTAATAATGATATAATTAAACCCAACTCAACTTTATACTTTGATTTTTCCATAGAATCACCTTTATTATTTTACCCTATATATGATTTTATATAATAAAAGTATAAAAATATGCTAAAATTTTGAAATTTTTTTAAAATATAGTATAATAGTTAATGTGAAAAGGTGAGAATATGGAATATATACAGTATATTATAATTTGCGTAGTGTTACTTATTATTGCTTTGGCAATAACTAGATCTAAAAAGAAAGATTTTAAGATAGAAGTAAATAAACTAGTTGATTACTTAGGTGGTAAAGACAATATTATTAATTACGAGGTAAATAAATCAAGATTTATGGTAACTTTAAATGATATTAGTATTGTTAATAAAGAGGGAATTCAGAAATTAGGAGCACAAGGAATGGTTGAAATAGATAATCAGTTAAAAATTATTATAGGTTCAAATGCAGCTCAACTAAAAAAACAAATAGATGACTTAAAGTGATAAAATATTTGTTTTTTTTGCATTTTTCGACAAAATTCGACAAATATATTTTATATAATGATAGTGGTGATTTAAATGAATAACTTTGACAGTTTTGTTTTAAGTAGTATTTTTATCGCATTTCCATTACTTTTATATTTATTATATGTAGCACATAATAGGAATATAGAGAAACAAGAAAATGATTTATTTCTAGGTTTAGCACTTTTTTCTGAAATGTACTTATTAATTAGATTAGGCCATGATTTTTTACAGACAAGAAATATATTATTGATTAATATTCCTATTATTATAGCGTATATAAAAACAAGAAAAATAGAAGCAGTAATCTTATCGGTGATTGCTGTTTTTTATTATATTTCTAATGAATATCAAAGTTTATCTTTTTTAATAATTGAATATATTATTTGTTTTATAATATATATTTTAAAAAATAAAAAAATAATAAATATAAATGACTATATTTTTGGAACAATTTTTATTTTTTTAAACCTAATTATGTATATAATAAATACTTTTAATAATAGAGTTATTGATATTATTTTATATTTATTACCTAGTTATTTAGTTATGATTTTTGTAATCTATCTTTTAAAAAAAGGTGATGATATTTTAAAGTATCATATGAATTTTAAAGAATTAGAACAAGAAAAACAAATAAGAGTATCATTATTTAAAATAACTCATGAAATAAAAAATCCTTTAGCTGTATGTAAAGGTTATTTAGATATGATTAATACAAAAAATCAAGAACAATGTAGTAAATATATTCCTATCATTAAAGAAGAAATAGATAGAACTCTATTACTTTTACAAGACTTTTTATCAGTAAGTAAAATTAAATTAGATGTTGATATTTTAGACATTAATCTATTGTTAGAAGAGTCATTAGATAATTTAAGAACTTTACTTAAAGAAAAAAATATTAAATTAGAATATGAAGAAGATGATGAAATATATATTAATGGAGATTACAATAGATTATTACAAGTTGTTATAAATATAGTTAAAAATAGTATTGAATCGTTAGAAGATAAAAAAGATGGAGTAATTTCTATAAACACTGAAATAGACAATAAATATGTATATATTTATTTTAAAGATAATGGTATTGGTATAACTAAAGAAAATTTAGAAAAAATTAGAGAACCATTTTTTACAACAAAAACTAAAGGAACTGGTCTTGGAGTATCACTTTCATATGAAATTATTGAAGCTCATAATGGAAAAATAATTTATGAATCAGAATATCAAAAGGGGACCACTGTTATTATAAAAATACCGCTTATGGATTAAAAGCCATAAACGGTTTTATCATATTTATGTTGATTGGTATTTAGTTTTTCAAGTTGTTCAGTTGTTATTAAAAAGAAATCATATATAAGCATGTTTTCGCCAGTAGAAGTAATTGGATCATCCCAAGTTAAATCTAAATGATACCAATTATTATCTAAGTATACAGCATTCCATACATGATCTTTATTAGCAATTTTATAATTTGGGACATCGATACTACTTAGAAAAATTGCCATTAAATCAGTATATCCACTACATAAAGCAATATGATTTTTTAAAACTCCATTAGCTTTATTAGATTCATTAGTATTTTTAGTATTAATATTTTGTTTTATTTCTTCAGATCTTTTTTGGTCATAAACGGTATTATTAATAACATAATCATGAAAAGCCTTTATTTTATCTCTAGTAGACATTTTATTATCTATAATTTCTTTTTTTATTTTTTCTAATTTTGTATTAATCTCTTCTATTTCTGAATCACTATATAATTTATCAATTTTAATGTTTACTTTTCCTAAAGCATTAGTAGTTATATGTAATTTGTTATAACTATTGTATGGATGAATTAAATTATTAATATTTGATAAAACATAATCATCTGTCGATATTTTTTCAACATCACTTATACAATCAGTATATTCTTCACTACAGAATAGATTAAATGATATCATACCACTATTTAGTATAGTATAAATGGCATTTTTAATATCATCAGTGTTATTTGGATAAAAATTATCGGAATATTTAACATAGTCATAATTGTTATTTGTATAATAATTATTAACTTTATAATCTGGTATTTCTTTTTTATAAATAAATTCTTGTAAAATAAAATTAGTTATTGGTTTTTGATAATATACAATTAAACCGATTATTAATAAACTTATTATAAATGATATTATTCTTTTCAATTAGTATCACCTCCATTATTATAACATAATTTATAACTTAAATAAAAAAAGAAGTAATAATTACTCCATAGAATTTACCTTTTTTGTTAAACGTGATTTATTACGAGCTGCTGTATTTTTAGCAGTAACTCCTGCTTTAGTAGCTTTATCAATTCTTTTAATAGCAATTTTTAAGCAATTAGTTGCTTTTTCTTTATCTTTAGTAAGTACTGCTTTATCAGTATTTTTAATGGCAGTTCTCATACTAGCTTTATAATCATTATTAAGTTGTTTTTCTTTAGCAATAACTCTAACTTTCTTTTTAGCATTTTTCATATTTGGCATATTTTTTCACCTCCAAGTCAATCAATACCAACATTTTAGCAAAAAATTGGAAAAAATGCAATAAAAACTATGTTTTTTGGGAAAAATAATAACTGGTGATAATATGAAGCATGAAATAGATTTAGGTAAATATCAAATTAGAACAGATTTGGCTATTGAAGTAATTGACGAAAATAAAAAATTAGAAGGAATTAAAAGTGGTCAAAGAAAAATTGGTAATATTAAAATTACTGATGTAAATATTGATAAAATTGGAAGCAGTATTATTAATAAAAAACCTGGCAATTATATTACAATAGAATTTAATGATGTTACAGACTATAACAATGGTGAAGAAGTAAAGGAAGTATTTATTGAAGAACTAAAAAAATTATTAAAAGAAAATAATATAAAAAAAGAAGATAGTTGTTTAATTATTGGACTTGGAAATTCTAATTCAACACCAGATTCGTTAGGACCTAAAGCTACTTCTAATATTTTGGTTACTAATCATTTGTTTCAATATGGTAATGTTGAAGAAGGTTTCAGAAGAACTTTTGCTTTAAATCCTGGTGTTATGGGGAATACTGGTATAGAAACTAGTGAACTTATAAAATCTCTAGTAATATCTTTAAAACCAAATTTTATTCTTGCTATTGATGCACTTGCTAGTCAATCTATTGAAAGAGTAGGAAAAACAATTCAAATGACTGATACAGGAATCCATCCTGGTAGTGGAGTTGGCAATAGTAGAAAAGAAATCAGTTTTGAAACATTAAATATTCCTGTTATAGCAATTGGGATTCCAACTGTTGTAGATGCTGTTACAATTGTTAGTGATACAATTAATTATATGTTTAAACATTATACATATACAAAAAATAATATAAATAATCCTATAAATAAACTTATACCATCTACAAGTATTAATTATTTAGATAAAGAAGTTGAAGTAACTAAAAAAGATAAAGAAACATTATTAGGAATTGTAGGTAACTTAAATGATGATGAGATAAAACAGCTAATTTTTGAAGTTTTAACTCCAATTGGATATAATTTAATGGTAACTCCAAAAGAAATAGATTTTTTAATTGATAAACTAAGTAATATTATAGGCAATGGTATAAATAATGCTTTACATGAAAAAGTTGATAATTTATAATCAATTTTTTTATTTTTGATAAAAAATATGATATGATAGTATCATTAAAAGTTTAGAAAAGAGGATAAAATGGAAAGCGATATTAAAGGTTTAATGAATAAGTACGAATATGGATTAGAAATGTTACAAGTGCAGTTAAATGTTCTTATAAAGGAATACACTAAAACACATAACTATAATCCTATAGAACATGTTAAAACAAGAATTAAATCGATTGATAGCATTATAAATAAATTAAATAAAAAAGGTTATGAATTAACACCCAATAATATATATGAATATGTTTATGATGTAGTAGGTGTTAGAATAATTTGTTCCTTTATATCAGATGTATATGAGATAGTAAACTTAATTAAAAATTTTAAACAATTAACTATAATAAAAGAGAAAGATTATATAGAAAATCCTAAAGAATCAGGTTATACAAGTTATCATTTGATTGTAAGTATACCAGTTTATTTAAATAATAGAACAGAATTTGGAAAAGCAGAAATTCAAATTAGAACAATTGCTATGGATTTTTGGGCATCATTAGATCATAAAATTCAATATAAATTTCCTAATGATATACCAGAAGAAGTAAAGAATGCCATGTATAATTATGCTATAGATATTAAAAATTTGGATCATAAAATGTTAGAATTAAATAAGATAATGAATAAATATAAAAGTTAATTTGACAGTTGCAGTATTTATGTTATAATATCCCCCAATAAAGGGGGTTTTTTAATGAAAATATTACAAATTAGTAAAAGAAAATTTAAACAAATTTCAAAGTATACTTTAGAAAGTTCTATTACCAATAATGAGTGTGACTTATTTATATTAGAACAAAAGGATAAATGGAATTATGAAAAAATTTTAATAAAGAAACTAAAAAAAACATCAGGTGGTTATTTTAGTAATAAGTTATATACAGTAAATACTCTTATAGATAATAGAGAGAATCTAGATATAGATGAATTAGTATTACCAGAAAAACTATTTGTATTAGATGATAAAATAGAAGGATTTGTTATGCCTTTTGTTGAAAATAATATTAATTTGAGTTTATTATTAAATAATCCTAATCTTTCATTATTAAAAAAAATAGAAATATTAAAGAAAATAGGAAATCTTTTAAATAAAATTATCTATCTTAGTGATAAAGCAAATAATTTTTTTCTAGGAGATGTTCATGATGGTAATTTTATTTATGATAAAGATAAAAAAATATTTAGAGCTGTAGATTTAGATAGTTGTAAAATAGGAAATAACGATTCATCTATATCAAAATATTTAACTTTTAATGTAAATTTATGGGATTTTCCTAATAAGTATCCATTAAATGAAGATGATGTTCATATAAGTAATAAAAATACAACTATTTTAAGTTATATTTATATGATTTTAAATACTATATCTAACCATAGAATAGATAATATATTTATAGAAGAGTATTATAGTTATTTGCAGTATTTAAAAGATAATGGCTTTAAACAAGAACTAATAGATATGTTTGCTAATGTATATACTAATGCAGATAACAACATTGATTTAGGACTTCTAGAAAGTATTCCAACTAATAAGGGTTTTAAATTAACTTTTGAACAATATAAAAAATAATATATTTCAATAAAATTTTCTTATAAGATGAATTTGACAAAATAAAAATTTATGTTAAAATACATCTTACTAAAAAAAGGGGGAAAATATAATGGTAAATTACTCAAATCTTTATAAAGATAAAACAAGTAGATCAACATTTATAAAAAACTTTAAAGTAATAGGAAATGATATAAAATTATATCTTGGAAATGGAGAAACTACTGTTATTCCAGCTAATAAAAATAATCTTCAAATGATTAGAGAAAAAATGATAGAACAAGGAAAAGAAATACAAAAATTATTACCAACTATAAAAAAAGTAAATTTTGCTTGTAAAGTGCTTACTGTTACAGGAGTTGTTGGTGCTATAGCACTTAATCCTGGTATTGGAGCTTTAATAGCTGGAGGTATCACTTTAATTTCTGGATGTGGTTGTATCACTACAAAAGCAGTAATTAAAGACATTCGTAAAATAGGCATTTTTATAAAACATAGAAAAACAATAAATCGTGAAATAATGAAGAATAACTATATGCTATCAAATGTTAATGAAAATGATTATGCCAAAATACAAAGTAATATAGAACAAATTAATAGACCAATATCTATAGAAAATATAGATGGATTATCTTATGAATCTATAAGGATTATTTGGAATAACATTAAAGTGAGTAGAAAATTAGATGTTGATTATAAATATGATTATCAATATCAAAAAAAGAAGGCAAGTTACTAAGAGGCTATTTAAAAAGTAGTCTTTTTTAATACTTTAAATCATGTAAAAATTAAAAACCATTTTTTAGTATATAAATATTGAAAGTGGGGAGTAATATTTGAAATTAGCGTTATTTTATGAACCGAAGTGGGAAATAAAAAAAAGTAGATTTTTATAAAATTTCTGACTTTTTTAGAGTCTCATTATTAATTGTTCTTTTTTTGACAAAAAAATTATAATTTAAATAATATAATGAGTTAAGGAGGTAATCATGAAAAAAAGAATCAAATTAAAAAGGAAAAGGAAATTAAAATATCTTAAAGTTTTTCTATTATTGATAGTTACATTAATATCATTTACTTTTACCTATAATTATTTAAATAAAATGCGATTATATTCTTCTAATGAAGAATTTATAATGAAGTTATTAAATAACTCTAATCATCATTTAAAGTATGAAAGTGATAGTTTTATAACTAAAATAGCTTCATTTTTATCAAATATAAATTTAAAACAACCAGTCACTATCTTAGAAAATACTTTTTATTATAAAAATAATAATAATACAGAACTTGTATATAATGATAACTATAATCCAGATGATTTAAACTCTGATTATATTAAAGATCCAAATCCTAAAGATATAAAAGAACCATTAGTTTATATTTATAATTCACATCAATTAGAAAACTATAGTTCTAAAAACTATGAGGAGTATAATATTACTCCTAATGTAATGATGGCAGCTTATTTACTTAGAGAAAAACTAAATAACTTAGGTGTTAAAACAATAGTAGAAGAAGCTGATATAACAGAATTTATAAGAATCAATAATTGGAATTATAATTATAGTTATGTAGCTAGTCGCTATTATATAGAAGATGCTATTAAAAAAAATCCTAGTCTAAACTTTTTCATTGATTTACATAGAGATGCTTTAAGTAAAAGTAATTCAACTGTTACAATCGATAATAAAAACTATGCTAAAGTATTATTTGTAGTAGGACTAGAACATGATAATTATCAAAAAAACCTTGACCTTACTAATAGTATTAATCAAAGAATAGTAAATAAATATCCAACTTTAAGTAGAGGGGTTATAACTAAAAAAGGTGCTAATGTAGATGGAATATATAATCAAGATTTACATCCTAATATGATTTTATTAGAACTAGGAGGTAATGAAAATACAATTGAAGAGGTTTTAAATACAATTGAAGTAATATCAGTAATTTTAAAGGAGCATTTTGATGAGCAAAAATAAAAAATTAAATAAATTCTTTTGGTATGTATTTTTAATTTTATTTATGGCTTTTTTTACTTTATATACAGCTGGTAGATTTGGTTATTATGAATACACTCAAAATGAAAAAAAAGTATTAACTGAAGAACAAATAAAAAAATTTGAAGAAGATGTTAAATCGGGAAAAGAAATAGATATCGATAAGTATTTAGTAGTTAAAGAAGATTTTCAAGGTAAAAGTAAAAGAATGGGATTAAAAATTTCTGAGTTTATAGGTAACTATACTAAAATTGGGATTGACAAAATATTTAAAATATTAAACAATTTAGTTGAAAACTAATTATCTTTATGTTATACTTATTAAAATAAGAAGGGAGATTTTTATGGAAAAAGATATTAAAATCAAAATTTTTGATGAAAATGGGGTAGAAAAAGAAGTAGTAGTAGTAGCTTATTTTACATTAACAATGAATAATAAGGATTATTTAATATATACAGAAAATAAAACAGATACTAATGGAAATGTAGAAATATATACATCAGAAGTTGTAAATAAAGAAGATGGAACAACTGAATTACTTGGTATAGATGATGATAATGTATGGGAGGAAATAAAAAAAGTTATGGTTGAAATAGCTAAAGATGGGGAGTAGTGGTTCAAAATGGAATATAAAAATAGTGATAGATATAAAAAAATTGATATAGAAGATTTAGGATTAAAACAAAGGTTTATTTATAAATTTTCAAAAGGGGCTTGTCTTGTTCCTAAATTATTGTTGAAAATGTCAGAAAAGCTTATTAATCCAATTACTAAAAAGATTACAGGTGGCTTTACATTTAATGATGTTAAAGCAGCAGCAACTGATATAACTATGCAGATGCAAAATGATGAAGCCAACAATATGCAATCAAAGATAGATGAAGGAAAAGAAATTTTACAAAATTGGCAAGCTGATAAAGAATATTATATTGAAAACTTAGGAAAATTTAAAAGTTATCAAGCTACAATTAATGATTTAGAAAATAGTCAAATTAAATTACGTCAAGCACCAAAACCAATAAGAGTCGCTAAAAATTATTTTAAAGCTATGATGGCTTATCACAAACAATACAAAAAAGAAAAATCCCGTATTAATACAATTAAACAGGTAATTGAAACTTATCAAAATGCAAAAATTAGTTTAGAAATGGATGAAGCAGAATTAGAATCTTTAAGAAATGAAATTGCTAAAAAAGAACAAGAAATTAAACAAAAGAGAACTGATTTCAATAAATTTGTAATTGATAATCAAGAAATAATCAGTCAAATTAAATTAGAAGATCAACCAAAAAAAGATAATACTGTAGAACAAATAAGACATAAATCATTTAATAATGTAAATGTAGACAATATTAATATTAAAAATAATCAACAACCAGCACAACAAACAAATGTAGACAATATTAAAAATAATCAACAGTCAACTAATAAAATAAAGTTAGCAGAAAATGAAGTGGGAATATCAAGACCAGTTAGTAACTACACTAATCAAGATTTAATGGGCTTAATGTCTGAATTAGCATCCAACAAAATAATTAACAGTGGTGTTTTAAAAACAGATGTTAATGGTAACCCTGAAGAATATGGAATTAAATTAGAAACAGGTAAGAAAAAATAGGATATACTTTGTATCCTTTTTTTGATATAATTAAAAAGGTGATAATATGGAAGATTTAATAATAGGTTCACATGTATCATTTAATAAAAATGAACAATTAGAAGGTAGTGTAAAAGAAGCACTAAGTTATAATTCTAATACTTTAATGCTTTATACAGGGGCTCCTCAAAACTCAAATCGTTTACCAATAAATACAGATTTAACTCAAAAAGGATTAGAACTAATGAAAAAAAACAATATAGATAAAAACAATGTTATTGTTCATGCACCCTATATAATAAATCCATCTAATGATAAAAATTTAGAATTTAATGTCTCTTTTTTAAAACAAGAGATAAAAAGAGTTCAAGAACTAAAATTATCTAAATTAGTTTTACATCCAGGTAGTCATGTAGGGGCTGGTGTAGAACAAGGGATAAAGAATATGATAGAAGTTTTAAATCAAGCTTTAAAAGAAGAAGATAATATTATTGTTTGTATTGAAACAATGGCTGGTAAAGGAACTGAAATAGGATTTACCTTTGAACAAGTATCAGAAATAATAAATGGTGTGAATTTACAGGATAAAATAGGTGTATGTCTAGATACTTGCCACATTAATGATGCAGGCTATGATTTAAATAATATAGATAAAATATTAGATAAATTTGATAAAATAATAGGTTTAAATAAACTTATTTGTATACATGTAAATGATAGTAAAAACAAAATAGGAACTCATAAAGATCGTCATGAAAATATAGGCGTTGGAACAATAGGCTTTGATAACTTATTAAAAATAATTTATCATGATAAATTAAAAGGTATTCCTAAAATATTAGAAACACCTTATATCGGATTAGAAAATACTAAAGATAGACTTTATCCACCATATAAATTTGAAATAGAAATGATAAGAAATAAAAAATTCAATCCTAATTTTTTAGATAATATCAGAGATTATTATAAAAATCTTTGATATTTTTTTTTGAAGAAATTAAATAATTCTTTAATTTTATCATAATTACAATCACTTACTTTACTTCTATTATTAGTAAATATCATTTCACTATTACCATATATTAAATCGTGCCAATCATTTTTTACAATAATAAAAATGTTATTTAATTCTTCATCTGATAAAATAATATTATTTTCTTTCGCAAATCTATCAATATCATTAATAGTTAATTTATTTATATGTTCTTTTATTAAATTTTCAATCATATTTCCTCCTCCTTTAAAATAATATATGTTCTTTTTTTGAATAAAGTTATAAAAAAGAAATAAAATATTAACGAGGAGGACTTTTATGTATAAACCAAAACCATTAAAATATGAATATGATGCTTTAGAACCTTATATAGATAGTGAAACTGTTAATATCCACTATAATAAACATTACTTAAATTATTTAAATAAATTAAATGATTTACTTACAAATTTAAACTATGATTTTAAATATACAATTTTTGAATTAATAGGAAATATTAGTGAATTTCCATTAGAAGTGCGTGATGACATCCTTTTTTTAGCAGGTGGTGTTATAAATCACGAATTATATTTTGATAGTATGTCTCCTAAAAACCATGAACCTAGTAGTATAATATTAGACAAAATAAATAAACAATATGGTAGTTATGATAATTTTAAAAAAGAATTTATTGGGAATGCTAATGTATTAGTAGGAAGCGGATATACTAGTTTAGCTGTAAATAAAGAAGGCGATTTAATTATAATTAATACTAGTAATCAAGATTCACCATTATTTTATGGATTGAAACCTATTTTAACCTTAGATTTATGGGAACATGCTTATTATTTAAAATATCGTAATCGAAAAGATTTATATATTGATGCTTTTTTCAAATTAATAGATTTTGATAGTTTAAATAATAGATATGAAAAAATCCAAACAAAATAAAAAAAATTTAAAAAAAATTAATGAAATTATAGAAAAAAGATACAATATATTAATCATAATAATACTTTTAATAATGTCTGTTTTAGCATTTAACTTATATAATGTTCAAATATTAAATAATAAATATTATATAAAAAAAGTAAAAGAATTAAATCAAAATATTGTTTATGGTAATACTGCTCCTCGTGGTAGAATTTATGATAGAAATGGTAACTTAATAGTAGATAATAAAGGAATTAAAGTTATTTATTATAAAAAATTAACAGGTATGAAAACTAGTGATGAAATAAAAGTGGCATATGCTTTAGCTAACATTATTGATGTTGACTATAGTAAAATGACAGATGAAGAATTGAAAGATTTTTGGATTAAAAATAATAGTAAAGCAGCTTCAGATTTAATTAAAGACTCTGAATGGAAAGAATTAAAAAAAAGAAAAATAACAAGTGATGATATTTATAATTTAAAACTAAAAAGAATCGATAAACAAATAGAAGATTATAATGAATTGGATTTAGAAGCTGCTTATATTTATGCTCTTATGAATAAAGGATATTCTTACTCTGAAAAAGTAATAAAAAAAGGTAATGTTACAGATCAAGAATATGCTAAAGTAGCAGAAAATGCTGAAAATCTAAAAGGAGTATCAACTAAACTAGATTGGGAAAGAGAATATTTATATGGTGAAACATTTAAAAGTATTTTAGGTAATGTTTCTAAAAGTGAAACAGGAGTACCACTTGAATACAAAGATTATTATTTATCTAAAGGATATACTTTATCTGACCAAGTTGGAATAAGTTATTTAGAATATCAGTATGATGATTATCTAAAAGGCATAAAAAATAAATATGAGATCAATAAAGATGGTACATATAAATTAATTGAAGAAGGTTCTAGAGGTAATGACATAGTTTTAACAATTGATATTAAATTGCAACAAGAAGTAGAAAAAATAATTGTTAACAACTTAATTCGGGCTAAAAATGAACCAAATACTGAATATTATAATAAAGCCTTTGTTATAATAACTGAACCTAAAACAGGAGAAATTTTAGTTATGGCGGGAAAACAAATAGTTTATGATAATGGTAACTATAAGGTTTATGATTATACACCAGGTATTTTAACATCTCCTGTAGTAGCAGGATCAGTAGTAAAAGGAGCATCTCATATAGTAGGCTATAATACTAAAGCTTTGACATTTAATGAAATTAGAACTGATGATTGTATTAAAATCGCATCAACTCCAGAAAAATGTTCTTGGAGATATTTAGGAGTTTTAGATGATATTACAGCTTTAAAATATTCTTCTAATACTTATCAGTTTAGAACTGCTATAAAAGTAGGAAAAGGATCATATGCATATAATCAAGGCTTAAGTTTAGATTTAAAAGCCTTTGATATATACAGAAAAACATTTTCAGAATTTGGTTTAGGAGTAAAAACAGAAATAGATCTTCCAGTTGAAAGTCTAGGTTTTAAAGGCAAAAGTGAAGTAGTAGGACACTTATTAGATTTTTCAATTGGACAATATGATACTTACACACCAATCCAATTATCACAATATATTGGGACAATCGCTAATGATGGAGTTAGAGTAAAGCCTCATCTTTTAAAAGAGGTTTATAAACCAACTAAAGAACCACTTAAAGAATTAATTTATAAAAAAGAAACTCAAGAATTAAATAAAGTTACAACTGAAAAACAATATATGGATAGAGTAAAATTAGGCTTTAAAACTGTTTTAGAACCATATGGAACAGGATCTGGTTACATTGACCTATCGTATAAACCAGCAGGTAAAACAGGTACAAGTCAAAGTTTTATTGATACTAATTTAGATGGCAAAATAGATACAGAAACAATTAGTAACACTTTTGTAGCATATGCTCCTTATGATAATCCAAAAGTTACATTTACAATTATTTCACCAGATGTATCACATCGTAATAACTATTCAGAATATCAAAGTTGGGCTAATGGAAGAATAACTCAACAAGTTTCTCAAAAATATTTTGAATTTTATGGTGGATAATCTTTAATTTACTTGTTTAAAATAATTTATCATTTGTATAGCCTCATATAAATATAAAAGAAATTTAGTTTTCCCTTTAATAACTTTAACAAAAATACTTTTAATTTTATAAATAATCTGTTATAATATGTTCATGATTATTCAAAAAGGAGGTTAATTATGCCAAAAAAAGGAGAAAACAGAGGAGGAATTACTCTTCAATGTACTGAATGTAAATCAGAAAATAAACGTACAGAAAAAAATAAAAAAAATACACCTGATCGTTTAGAATTAAAAAAATTCTGTCCAAAATGTAGAAAATCAACAACACATAAAGAAAAAAAATAATAATTATGAGTCGTTTTAGAAATACATCAACTAATTAAAAGTAAAAAATTGATTCTATAAAAACAATTCAAAAATTAAAATTTTCTATAACAGAAAGGATAGTAAGTATGTTTAATATTAATGATATAAAGAATGGAATAACTTTTTTATTTGAAGACAATATTTATCAAGTATTAGAGTTTATGCATGTAAAACCTGGAAAAGGTGCTGCTTTTGTTAAAGCTAAATTACGTAATTTAAGAACAGGATCAACTGTTGAAAAAACTTTTAATACAAGTATTAAATTAGAAAAAGCTATGATTGAAAAAGTAGGAATGCAATACTTATATTCTAGTGGGGATAGTTTCAATTTTATGAATATGGAAACTTATGAACAAATTGACTTATCAGCTGATCAAATAGGTGAAAATGCTAAATATTTAAAAGAAGGTATTAATGTATATATTACTTTTTATCAAGGTGAAATGTTAGGTATAGAATTACCTGAAAAAATAGAATATAAAGTAACTAAAACTGAACCAGCAGTTAAGGGAAATACTACTAATAATGCACAAAAAGAAGCAGAGCTTGAAAATGGTTTAGTAGTGAAAGTTCCATTATTTATTGAAGAAAATGAAAATATTGTTATATCTACTAAAGATGGTAAATATGATTCAAGAGCTTAAAGCTCTTTTTATGTTATAATTTTAATTTAAAAAAATATTCTGTATAATAAAAAATATAATAGGAGATTAAAAATATGAAAAAGAATAAAGGATTTACATTAATAGAATTACTTGCTGTAATTATAATATTATCAATCGTTGCTTTGATAACAATACCAGTAATAATGAACATAATAGAAAAAGCAAATAGAAGTGCATTTAAAGATTCAGCATATGGAGTAATAAAAGCAGCAGAACTTTATTATACCAATAAATTATTAGAACCAAATGTGGTTATTGAAGAAATATCTTTTTCATTTCCAGAAGCAGATGGTTTAGATATAAAAGGAACCAAACCAACTGGTGGAAGTATGAAAATAAATAAAAAAGGAAAAATAGAACTTGCTATAACAAATGGAAAGTATTGTGCTACAAAAGGATTAAATGAAGATGATGTAAAAATAAGCAATAATGTAAAAAATTGTATAATTCCAATAGAAATAAAAGATTTAAAAATAGAAGAAAATAATATTCAAATAAATACAGAAGAAGAATATACATTAAAAGTAAATATAGAACCAAGTAGTGCTACTAATAAAGAGTTAAAAATAACAAGTTTAGATGAAAAAATAGTGAAAGTAGAAAATGGAAAATTAATAGGTGTAGGAAAAGGAACAGTAAAAGTAATAGTAGAAACCCTTGATGGAAGTAATATAAAAAAAGAAGTAAATGTTACAGTAAATCAATCAGTAACATCTATAGAAGTCGATAATATAAATATAACATTGAATATAGGAGAAACTAAAATAGTAACAGCCACACCAAAACCAGATGACGCTAAGGATAAAGAATTAATTTGGAAAAGTAACGATGAAAGTATAGCTACAGTAAATAATGGAGTAATAACTGCCATAAATACTGGTACAACTAAAGTAATAGTAACATCAAGTTCTAATACAAAGATAAAAAAAGAAATCAATGTTACAGTAAAAGAGCCTATATTAACATCAGCAAATAGTTGTATAAAAACAGGTACTTGTTCCAATGGAACTTTAGTAAATGTTAAAGTAAATGACACCACAAGTTATAATTTTTATGTAATTAATGATGATGGTAATTACCTTACATTAATAATGGATAGAAATTTAGGTGAAAAGGTAGCTTCTATAATCCAAGAAGACTATGAAGCCGCAGGAGGAACAAATTGGGGAAACAATGGAAATGTAGAAAAAGGTCCACTTACAATATTAAAGAAATTAAAGGAAAGAACAAATGATTGGACTAATATAGAAAGCTTTGACTATACGTTAGAAGATGATAAAGTAAATGCTTGGAATGCTACTTCTATCAATTATCAACCTATAAAAGTAACTGATATCAAAGCACGAATCCTATCAGGTGCAGAAGCTCAAAAATTAGGATGTACTGCTTATAATGGTAGCTGCCCATCATATTTAACTACAAATTTATCTAACTCATATTATTGGACATCAACTACAGGACATAGTAACATCTTTATGACTGTATCTACCGATAAATGTTTTAGTAGTGACTCTATATACACTAATGGTGGTTATACAAATAACTATATAAGACCAGTAATAAAAGTAAAAAAATAGTTGATAATAAAATATGAAAATAAGGAATTAAAAGCTTCCTTATTTTTTGTCAAAAATTTCTAGTAAAATTCATAGACATTTAATTTATTTTGTACTATAATATAAATCAATTTCATTAGGAGGTGAAAACTTGATAAAAACAGATCTACCAGTAATCCTTCTTAGAGGTATAGTTTTATTACCTAATAATGACATTAGACTAGAATTTGATAGTGATGATAGTAAAAATATAATAGATGTATCAGAACTTTTTCATGATAACAACATTTTAGTTGTTAGTCAAAATAATCCTTTAGAAGAAGTTCCTAATGTTAAAGAATTACCTAAAATAGGTGTAATGGCTAAAATAAGTCATAAAATGGAATTACCTAATGGTAAGACTAGAGTAATAATAACAGGTATTAAAAGAGCTAAAATACATGAATATTTAAACCTAAATAAATCTTCAGAAGTATTAGAAGCGATAGTTAGTGAAATAGAATTAGAAATAAGTGATGAAAAACAAGAAAAAGCTTTAACTAGAAAACTATATAAAGAAGTAGAATCATATATAAAAACAGTTCCATATATGAGTAATAGTATTTTGTCAATAATTATAAATGTTAGTAATTTATCCAAAATGACTGATATTGTTGCTCCTAATTTACCTATTGAAATAGGTAGAATGCAAATGTACTTAAAAGAAACTTCTGCCTATAAAAGATCACAAATGATCCTACAAGATATATATACAGAAAAAGAAATGTTTGCGATAGAAAAAAAATTAGATGTTAGGGTGCGTGAAGAATTAGAAAATTCACAAAAAGACTATATTTTAAGAGAAAAAATAAAATTAATAAAAAAAGAACTTGGAGATAAAACATTAAAAGAAGATCAGGTAGATGAACTTAAAGATAAAATAAATAATTTAAAAGCACCAATTCATATAAAAAATAGATTATTAAAAGAAGTAGAAAGATTAGAGTCTTTAAGTCAAATGTCTCCAGAAGTTAATATAATTGAAAATTATATAAATTGGTTATTAAGTTTACCTTGGAATATAGAAACTAAAGATAATGATAATTTAATTAATGTAAAAAACATACTAGATAGATCTCACTATGGACTTAAAAATGTAAAATCCCGTATATTAGAATATTTAGCTGTAAAACAATTGACTGATAGTTTACGTGGACCAATTATATGTTTAGTAGGACCTCCAGGAGTAGGAAAAACTTCATTAGCGTTTTCAATAGCAGAAGCAATGAATAGAAATTTTGTTAAAATATCAGTCGGTGGAGTAAATGATGAATCAGAAATTATGGGTCACCGTAGAACTTACTTAGGAGCTCAACCAGGAAGAATAATCGGAGGAATGAAAAAATCAAAAAGTATTAACCCAGTTTTTCTTATAGATGAAATTGATAAAATGACAAAAGATATAAAAGGTGATCCATCAAGCGCTCTTTTAGAAGTATTAGATCCTGAACAAAATAAATATTTTAGCGATAATTATATTGAAGAAGAATATGATTTATCTAAAGTAATGTTTATATTGACTGCTAATTATATCGAAAATATACCAGAACCTTTAAAAGACCGTTTAGAAATAATTGAACTTAGTGGATATACAGAATATGAAAAATTGGATATAGCTAAAAGATATTTAATTCCCAAAGTAATTAAAGAACATGGATTAAATAAAAATAACATAGAATTTGATGATGATGTATTAATGTTTATTATAAGACACTATACAAAAGAAGCTGGTGTCCGTGAATTAGAAAGATTAATATCTAAAATAATTCGTAAAGTAGTTGTTGAAGTAGTTAAAAGCAAAGATAATAACATTGAAGTAAAAATAAACAAAAATAATATTGATGCATATTTAGGCAAAAAGAAATATCATTTTAATAATAATGAAAATAATTATGAAATAGGTGTAGTAAATGGTCTTGCTTATACAAGTTATGGAGGAGATACATTACCTATAGAGGTTAGTTATTATAAAGGAAATGGTAATTTAGTTTTAACAGGTTCCTTAGGTGATGTTATGAAAGAAAGTGCTAAGATAGCAGTAAGTTATATAAAAACTAACTATGAAAAATTTAATATAAACTATGATGACTTAATTAATAATGATATTCATATTCATGTTCCTGATGGGGCTATTCCTAAAGATGGACCATCTGCAGGTATTACTCTAACAACAGCATTAATAAGTGCATTTTCTAATTTAAAAATACCTAAAAAAATAGCTATGACAGGAGAAATTACTCTTAAAGGGACGGTTCTTCCAATAGGTGGATTAAAAGAAAAAAGTATAGGAGCTTTTAGAAATGATATAAAAGTTATATTCATACCTAAAGATAACTTAAGAGATTTAGATGAAATACCAAAAGAAATAAAAGATAAAATAAAATATATACCAGTAAAAAATTATAAAGAAGTATATAAAATGTTGAAAGATAATTAATATGATCATAAATTATCTTTTTTTTAATATATTTTAATAGATAGGAGGAAATATTTATGAAAAAAATAGTACCGTTTAAAAAAGAAATTATTTTTAAAAGTAATTTATCAGAAATAACAAGTATTTCTTTAGAACATACACTACATTATGAAGGAGATAAAATAATAACTGGAGAATTTATTATTAGTGGTGATTATTTAATGAACGATGATAGCACTAATACAGAACCATTTATATATAATATTCCTTTTGATATAAATATGGATGAAAAATATATATTAGATAAAGCAATAATAGATATTAATGATTTTTATTATGAAATAATCAATAGTAAAATTTTATCAGTTAACATAGAAGTTAGTATAGATAAACTAGAAGAACAACCATTAATATTAAAAGAGGAAAGGAAAATAGAAGAAATAGAACAAACCTTAGAAGAAACAGAAACTATAGAAGAAAGTAGAAATGAAAAAGCAGAAATAACACATAATGAAATCAAGACTGAAATAAAGGAAAATAAAATAGAAAAGGAGGAAATGGAAATAAAAGTGGAAAATAGTGAAGAAAAAGAAGAAACAAAAAGATGTATTGAAGAAGAAACTGTTAAATCTTTATTTGATAATGTTACAAGTGAGGAAGTTTATGCATCATATAGAATTTGTATTGTAAGAGAAGGTGACAGTTTAGAAAATATTATGGTTAAATATAGTATTTCTAAAGAACAATTAGAACTTTATAATGATTTAAAAGAAATAAAAATAGGTGATAAATTAATTATTCCAAGTGTTAAGTCTTAATGAAGTTTTAAAAAAATACGCTCTAAAACCACATCGATATGAAAAAAATGGTAAAGTAACTTACATAGATACAAAAGATGGGCGTTTTGTAATTAAAAATAATAATAGAAATAAACAAATATTTGATTATTTAGAATCTAGAAACTTTAATTATTTTCCTAATATTCTCAATGACTTTAATGACAAATATGAAATATTAGAATATATTGAAGAGGCTTCCATTCCTAAAGAACAAAAAATGATTGATTTAATAGATATAGTTACTCTTTTGCACAATAAGACAACTCACTATAAAGAAGTAGATAAAGCACATTATAAAGAAATATATGAAGATATAAATAATAATATCGCATATTTATATAGCTATTATACAGATTTAATAACAATGATAGAATCAAAAATATTTATGAGTCCATCAGAATACTTACTAGCTAGAAATATTTCTAAAATATATGCTGCATTAAATTTTTCTAAATCAGAAATAGAAAAATGGTATGAACTTGTTAAAAACAAAAAAAAGGATCGTTATGTAGTAGTACATAACAATCTTGATTTAAGTCATTTTTTGAGGAATAAAAGTTCATATTTAATTAGTTGGGATAAAACAAAAATAGATAAACCTATATTTGACTTATACAAATTATATAAACGACATTTTAGTGAATTTAATTTTATAGATATTTTAAAAAGATATGAAAAAAATTATCCATTAACAGAAGAAGAAAGAAAACTGTTCTTTGTTTTAATAGCCTTACCAGATAAATTAGAATTAGTTGATAGTGAATATGATCTAACTAAACAAACAAATTATTTAATTGATAGTATTTATCGAACAGAAACATTAGTTTCACCATATTATTCTAAAAATACTCCAAATAATTAATAACCAAAAAACAAAACATAAAAATATATTAAATCTAGTTAAAATAAAAAAGGTAAAAATAATTTGATAAAAAAATATAATAGAAAAAACAAATAAACAAAATAACCATTTACCTCTGTTAAACCACCATCTATTATTATTGTTACACATGAAAATCACCTAATAATAGTTTATTCTTTAAATTTTAATGTGTCTGGGTATTAATTTATAAAAACAATTGACTTTTATAATTATTTTAATTATAATAATAAAAAACTTAGAACAAGAGGAGTAAATTATTTAGTATTTATTAGGGAGGAAAAGTCATCGACTGAAAACTTTTCTTAAAGAAAAATAATTGAAGGTAGCTTGGGAGTTGATTGTTTGAAATTAGTAGAATAATCCGTATATATGCGTTAAATATTTAAGGTAAACAATAGTTTATAAATTAAGGTGGTACCACGTAAATCACGTCCTTATGGGTGTGTTTTTTTTGTTTAATTGAAAGGGTTGATAAAAATGTTAGATACTAAATATAATCATTTAGAAGTAGAAAAAAATAAATATAATAATTGGAAAGAAAATGGATATTTTAAAAGTGGAGATTTATCTAAAAAACCATATACCATAGTTATACCTCCACCTAATGTAACTGGTAAACTTCATTTGGGACACGCTTGGGATACAGCTTTACAAGATATAATTATTCGTTATAAACGAATGGATGGATATGATGCTTTATGGCTTCCTGGAATGGATCATGCTGGAATTGCTACACAAGCTAAAGTAGATGCTAAATTAAAGAGTAATGGAATTAATCCAAGAAGTATAACAAGAGAAGAATGGTTAGAACATGCGTGGAGTTGGAAAGATGAATATGCTTCCAATATTCATGAACAATGGGCTAAATTAGGACTTTCATTAGATTATAATAAAGAAAGATTTACTTTAGATGAAGGATTAAATAGAGCTGTTAATTATGTTTTTATAACACTTTATAATAAAGGATTAATATATAGAGGAGAAAAAATTATTAACTGGGATCCAATGGCTATGACAGCCCTTTCTAACGAAGAAGTTATTTATAAAGATGTAGAAGGCGCATTCTATCACATTAAATACATGTTAGAAGATGGAAGTAATTATTTAGAAGTCGCAACAACTCGTCCAGAAACTTTATTCGGTGATACAGCTGTTGCTGTTAATCCAAATGATGAAAGATATAAAAACTTAATTGGTAAAAAGGTTGTTCTTCCAATCATTAATAAATTAATACCTATTGTAGGTGATAATCATGCTGATCCAAAATTTGGAACAGGTGTTGTTAAAATAACTCCTGCACATGATCCTAACGATTTTGAAGTTGGAATACGGCATAATTTAGAACGCATTATTGTTATGAATCCAAATGGAACTATGAATGAAAATGCAGGTATTTATAATGGATTAGATAGATTTGAATGTCGTAAAAAAGTAGTAGAATATTTAGAAAAAAAAGGATTATTAATACAAATTGAGCCAATTAAACATAGTGTTGGACATAGTGAAAGAACCGATGTGATGATAGAACCTTATCTGTCAAAACAATGGTTTGTAAAAATGCGACCACTTGCTGATGCAGTATTAAAAAATCAGGAAAATAAAGAATCAAAAATTAATTTTGTACCATCTCGTTTTGAAAAAATAATGAATCATTGGATGGAAATAACTTATGATTGGTGTATATCAAGACAACTTTGGTGGGGACATAGAATACCTGCTTGGTATAAAGGCGAAGAAGTAAAAGTTCAGCTCAAATCCCCTGGAGATGGTTGGGTACAAGATCCAGATGTATTAGATACTTGGTTTTCATCTGCATTATGGCCATTTTCAACTCTAGGATGGGATGGTAATGAAACTGAAGATTTTAAAAGATATTATCCAAATAATGTTTTAGTAACAGGTTATGATATTATACCTTTTTGGGTAAATAGAATGACTTTTCAGGGATTAGAATTTACTAAAACTAGACCTTTTGAATATTGTTTAATTCATGGATTAATTCGTGATAAACAAGGTAGAAAAATGTCTAAATCATTAGGTAATGGTGTAGATCCTATGGATGTTATAGAAAAATACGGAGCTGATTCTTTGAGATTTTTCTTAACAACTTCTACATCTAATGGAACCGATTTAAGATATGATGAAGAAAAAGTTGCTTCAACTTGGAATTTTATCAATAAACTTTGGAATGCTTCTCGTTTTGTTTTAATTAATTTAGAAGATTTTAAAATGGAAGAATATAATTTTAACAATCTAAATATTTGTGATAAATGGATATTAACTAAACTTAATAAAACAATTAAAACTGTGAGAAATCATATGGATAAATTTGAATTTAATGTAGTAGGAACAGAAATTTATAGTTTTGTTTGGAATGATTTTTGTGATTGGTATATTGAACTTTCTAAGAAAAGTGAAAGTAATACAACTAAATCAGTATTGATTTATGTTATTAGTAGTATAGTTCGCCTTCTTCATCCATTTATGCCTTATGTAACAGAAGAAATATATCAAAAACTACCAGAACATGAAGAAACCATTATGTTAAGTAGCTATCCTAAATATAATAAAAACGAAGTATTTGATGAAAAAGAAATGGATGAAATAATTGAATTTATAAAAAAAGTTAGAAAGATTAAATTAGAAAATAAAATAAAAAATTATCTTATTGCTTATAATGATTCTAAATTGTTATTAGAAAATATAGACATAATTAAAAGAATGCTAAAAACAGAAAATATAGTTAAAGAAAATAATGATAATACATTGACTAAAATAGATGTTAATTTTGATAATACAGTTGTATCAATTTATTATGATGGAAGTATGAGTGAAGAAGAAAAAACTAATTTAATTAAAGAAAAAGAAAGATTAGAAAATTCAATAGAAAGAAGAAAAAAATTACTTTCAAATCAAGGATATGTAAATAAAGCTCCAAAAGAAATAGTTGAAAATGAAAGAAAATCATTATTAAAAGATGAGCAAGATTTACATATAGTAATAGAAAAATTAAATTAAAACATGTTTTATAGCATGTTTTTTAATTCATTAAGTATAAAATAAATAAAAATGTAAACAATAGTAATATTCAACTCTATTTCTAAAAATACTATTGACTATTTTTAGAAATTTATGCTATACTAATAACGTAAAATAGAGGAGAGGATAGGAGTAATGATTTCATTTTAATTTTTAGTTTTATTTTATAATACAATACTAAAGATATGTTAAATATTGAAATCAAATATGACAAATAGTCATAAATTTATTTGAAGTGAAGGAGAATAAAATATGAAAAAAAATACAAAAGGTTTTACTTTAATCGAATTATTAGCTGTAATCGTTATCTTAGCTATCATTGCTCTTATTGCTGTACCTGTAATTATGAATATAATTACAAGAGCAAGAAAATCAGCGGCTGTTGATAGTGCTTACTCTGTTTTAAAAGCAGGAGAACTTTATTATGCTAATCAATTATTAGATAATCCAGATGAAGCATTTACTGAAACTTTAATTACTTTTGATAATGGTGTTGCTAAAATTGGAACAACTGAATTAGGAGCAAATAGTGGATTTGAATTAAAAGGTACTAAACCAAGTTCAGGAACTCTTAAAATTACTGCTGGTGGTATAGCTACAATTCAAGAAGATTTAGTTATCAATGGATTCAAATGTTCTGGTTCAAATACAATCAGTTGTGGTGAATAAGTTTAAAATTCGATTAATCTAGAAAACTGCTTTAGCAGTTTTTTTCTTTTAAAAATTTAATATTTAATGTATAATATAAAACAGGTGAGATATATGAAACAAGAAAATATTAGAAATTTTTCAATAATTGCTCATATCGATCATGGTAAAAGTACTTTGGCAGATCGAATACTTGAACTTACTGGAGCTGTTACTGATAGAGAAAAGCAGGACCAATTATTAGATAATATGGAATTAGAAAGAGAACGTGGAATAACAATTAAACTTAATTCTGTTCAATTAACTTATAAATATAAAAATAACGACTATATTTTACACTTAATAGATACTCCAGGCCATGTTGATTTTACATACGAAGTGTCTAGATCGCTTGCTGCTTGTGAAGGAGCTATTCTTGTAGTAGATGCAGCACAAGGAATTGAAGCTCAAACACTTGCCAATCTTTATTTAGCTTTAGAAAATAATTTAACAATAATTCCAGTCATCAATAAAATAGATTTACCTAATGCTAGGCCTGATGAAATAAAGCAAGAATTAATTGATACATTAGGTTTTAGTGAAGATGAAATTATTTTAACAAGTGCTAAAAATGGAATTGGAATTAAAGAATTAGTAGAAACTGTAATTGAAAAAGTACCTTCTCCAAAAGGAAACATAAATGATAAATTACAAGCATTAATTTTTGATAGTTATTATGATCCTTATCGTGGAATAGTAGCTTTAGTTAGAATAGTAAATGGTAAATTAAAAATAGGTGATACTATTAAAATGATGGAATCTGATGCTTGTTATGATGTAGTTGAACTTGCTATTCATAATCCAAAAGAGATTAAAAAACAAGAATTATTAACAGGAGAAGTTGGAATAATATGTGCTAGTATTAAAAATATAGAAGATGTTAAAGTAGGAGATACAATAACAAATGCTAATAAACCAGCTGATACTAGATTACCTGGGTATAAACCAATGAAACCAATGGTATTCTGTGGAATATATCCTTTAGAATCATCTAAGTATCCAGAACTTAGAGAAGCTTTAGAAAAATTAAAATTAAATGATGCCTCCCTAGAATTTATACCTGAAACATCTAAAGCATTAGGATTTGGTTTTAGAACAGGATTTTTAGGACTTTTACATATGGAAATAATAGAAGAAAGAATTGAAAGAGAATTTAATATCGATTTAATTGCCACATCTCCTTCTGTTATCTATGAAGTAACTTTAACAGATAAGTCAACCATTTACATAGATAGTCCTGTAAAAATGCCTGATAGACAAAAAATAGCTGATATAAAAGAACCTTATATAAGAACTAATATATTTGTTCCGACTACTTATATAGGCCCTATTATGGAGTTATGTCAAAATAAAAGAGGAAACTATATCTCAATGGAATATATAGATAGTACAAGAGTTAATATTCATTATGAAATACCTTTATCAGAAATAGTATATGATTTCTTCGATAAACTAAAATCAACTACTAAGGGATATGCTTCATTTGATTATGAAGTAATTGGTTATAAAAGTTCTAATCTAGTTAAAATGGATATTCTATTAAATGGTGAAGTAGTAGATGCTTTAAGTGTTATAGTTCATAAAGATTTTGCCTATAATCGTGGTAAAGTAATAGTAGAAAATTTAAGAAAATTGATTCCAAGACAACAATTTGAAGTACCTATTCAAGCATGTATTGGAACAAAAGCAATTGCTAGAGAAACTATAAAAGCAGTTAGAAAAAATGTTTTAGCTAAATGTTATGGTGGGGATGTTTCAAGAAAAAGAAAACTATTAGAAAAACAAAAAGAAGGTAAAAAAAGAATGAAAATGGTAGGAAATGTTGAAATACCACAAGAAGCCTTCTTATCAGTTTTAAGTATGGAGGATGAATGCCATGGATAATATCAGTAATATGCCTAAAGATAAAAAAATCTGTTTAGTTGTTAAGAGTTTTTTAAAAAATCCAACTTATACTATGCTTGAGTTATCTGAACTTCCTGAACTAAAAGGTATTTCTAAATCTAGTATTCAAAGATATTTAAATGATTCATTAATTATAAGTATATTTGGTAGAAAAACATATGAAGAAATTCAAGAACTATTAAAAAACAATATATCTAATGCCAGAAAAAAAGGTGGAATTAATTCTTTTAAAAATAATGAACCAATTAAAGACGACAAAGGAAAGTTTATCAGCACATTTAAAACAAAAGATAACCATAGATTAGAAAAAAAGATTAATCATATATTAGTATTTTCCAATATATTTATTTCTAATCCTAATATGTCCTTAAATGATATAGTAAATTTTTATAATGGAAATAATCCTTATGGAGAAGTTGTTACCCGTGATTATGTTTATGATTGTTTAACTTGTAATGGATCCTATAATTTATTAGATGATAATATAAAAGAAAAAATAAGAATTCAATTAGAAGCAAGAAGTTTTAACAATCCAAATGTTGTAGAAATAAATAGGAGAAAAAAATAAATTGTTTTTCTAAAAATTTAAATTAAAATTATTGTGTAAAGAACAAATGTTTGATATACTGTTATTAGGTTGTGATGTCATGTATAATGAAAATGTTAATAATAAAGAAAAAATTAACAATTGTGATTGGATTGATTTAACACTAAAACAAATAGAACAAGTAGAAGATAAAACTAAGCGAAAAGAATATAAAAAACAAATAAGAGAATTTCTTATTAATATAATTAATCCTTTAGCTATGTCAGTACCTAGAAGCTTTAAGTTTTCAGTAAATGATGAAGAACTAACATATCAACAAATGTTAGATGACTATGTAAAATATTTTTATACTAAAGGTAAATCTAGGGAAGATATAGTAAAAATAATTAAAGATAAATTAAATAATAATCATAGGATTAAAAAATGAAAAGTGCCTATATTCATATTCCTTTTTGTAAAACCATTTGTTCTTATTGTGATTTTTGTAAAGTTTATGCTAATGAAAAATGGATAAATGAATATTTATCTTCTTTAGAATTAGAAATAAAAAATAAATATAAAGGAGAAGTTCTAGATACAATTTATATAGGTGGAGGAACTCCTAGTTGTTTAAATAATAATGAATTAAAAAAACTTTTTAGTATTTTAAATATACTTAAAAAAAGTTCTGATATTGAATTTACATTTGAATGCAATATTGAAGATATAAATATAGATAAAATAAATATTTTAAAAAATAATAATGTTAATAGAATTAGTATTGGTGTACAAAGTTTTATAAAAAAAAATATTGAATTTTTAAATCGTCATCATACTAAAGAAGAGGTATTTGAAAAAATAGAACTTTTAAAACAAAATGGTTTTGATAATATTAACATCGATTTGATATATGCCATACCTTTTGAAACATTAGAAGATCTAGAATATGATTTGGATTGCTTCCTAGAATTAGATATTCCTCATATATCAACATATTCTTTGATAATAGAAGAAAATACTAAACTATTTATTGATAAATATGAACCTATTTCAGATGAATTAGATTATGAAATGTATAAACTTATAAATGTAAAATTATCTAATTATCATCATTATGAAATAAGTAATTTTGCCAAAATTGGATATGAATCAAAGCATAATTTAACTTATTGGAATAATAATCTATATTATGGTTTTGGTCTTAATGCAGTAGGTTATGATGGTATTAATAGATATACTAATACAAAAAATTTAACTAAATATTTAAAAAATAATTGGTTACAAGAAAAAGAAGAGATTACTTTTAATCAGCAAATAGAGAATGCTTTTATTTTAGGTTTTAGAAAAATAGATGGTATAAATATAGAGGAATTTAAAAACAAATATAATTTAGATTTAAATAATAATCAAATCGTTAATAAATTAATTAAACAAGGAAGACTTGTTAAAGAAGGTAATTTTATTAAAATAAAAGAAGAATATATATATACTTCTAATAATATTTTAATAGAATTTATAGAGGTGAATTATGAATAAAAGTGAACAATTTAAAATAGAAATTAATTACATAAAAGATAATAATTATAAAGAAAATATAAAAATATTAATAGAATTACTTCCAGACTATTTTTTTGAAGTGGCTGCTAGTTCTACAGGTAAATATCATCCTAAATATGCTTTAGGAAATGGAGGTTTAGTTAGACATACAAAAGCAGCTGTTAGAATAGCTCATGAACTATTAGAAAATGAAGTTATAAGTGCTAAATTTAATGAAAGAGAAAAAGATTTAATGATTATATCCCTTATTATGCATGATGGTCTTAAACATGGATTAGAAAAAAGTAACTATACAGTATTTGATCATCCATTAGTTGTATCTAAATTTATTAAAGATAATAAAAGTAAATTAACTTTAAATGATGAAGATATTGATTTTATTACAAATGCAATCGAATCTCATATGGGACAGTGGAATACAAATCCTTATAGCAAAATAGTTTTACCAATTCCTCAAAATAGGTATCAAAAATTTGTTCATATGTGTGATTTTTTAGCTAGTAAAAAATTTATTAATATAGATTTTAATAATAATGAAATAGTTGATTAGAGGTGATTATATGCGCGGTAAATTAATTGTAGTTGAAGGAACTGATTGCTCTGGTAAAGAAACTCAAACTAATTTACTTATGAAAATATTAGAAAATAATGATATTCCTGTAACTAAGTTTTCATTTCCAAACTATGATAGTCCAACTGGAAAAATAGTTGGAGGTCCTTATTTAGGAAAACCAGATATTAGTGAGAGTTGGTTTTTAGAAGGAGCTATTGATGTAGACGCTAAGGTAGCTTCACTTTATTATGCAGCTGACAGAAAATATAATTTAAAAGAAATAACTAAAGCATTAGATTATGGCATTAATGTTGTTTTAGATAGATATTCTTATTCAAATATGGCTCATCAAGGTGGAAAATTAGAAAATGAAGAACAAAGAGATAAACTATATTCTTGGATAGAAAAGTTAGAATTTGAACTTTTAGAGCTTCCAATTCCTGATATAAGAGTTTTTTTGCACATGCCTTATAGTGGAGCAACTATATTAAAGAAAAATAGACAGTCAAATCTTTTAGATGAACATGAAAGAAATCAAAATCATTTGCAAATGGCAGAGATAGCATATTTTGAAATAGCTGAAAGATTTAACTTTCATATAATTGAATGTATGGATAAAGATAGAATAAAAAGAATAGATGAAATTAGAGAAGAATTATCTAATTATGTTTTAGAAGAAATAAAAAAATAAAGATGGTTATTATATGTTAAATGAAATAAAAAATGTACTAGAAAGTATAGAAAATACAACAAGAATATTAGGATTAAGTAATATAATAGGCGTTTTAATATTATATATAATAATTATTTTAATTGCAAAATTCTTAAAGAAAACAAGATTAAGAAGTCATATATGGTTTCCTTTATCTTTATTAGGAATATTTCTTTTAGTGTATAAAGATGGTTTATTTAGTATATTTGCTAAATATTATGATGATATTATTTTACTGTTATTATTAGTATTACTAATTCAAATATTTTTTATATATTTATTCTTTAAAGTATCTTATTATTTAAAAACAAGACAGTTGCTTACAAGAAAAATACATGGCAATTATCCAGTAGCTATGATTTCAATGTTACACAATAAAAAAATAGAAGGTAAAAAGGATATATTTGATACTATATTAAATTTAATAAATAGAGTTGTATTGAATTAGAACAAATATATGACACTTATAAAATATAAATGATTATGACAAATTGTATGAAGATGAAAAGCATATATGTGATTGTATAAAAAGTAGTGACAAATCAAATTTTAGTATATATTCATGGTCTAGAATAGTAGAACAAGAGTTAGAAGAAGAATAATTACTTTATTTCCGTAGAACTTAAAATAAGTAGAAATAGTAGTTTATTAACAAATTTAATAATGATTATGTGTCCACTTTTTATGATTGGTTTTATAGTTTTTTATGGTATTTATATCATCAGCAGCTAGATTTGTTTCAATTTCTTACATAGTTATAACGGTTATCCTTATTTATTTTAGTTTGTTTTCTTATTTTATGGGTGGTAAAAATCCAATTATCTATACCTTAAAAAGTTATGAAATAAAAAAAGAAATAATTGGCTTTAAAAAATTTTTAGAAACTTTTTCTATAATTGATAAAAAAAGTCCAAATGAACTTAAAATATGGAGAATATATTTAACATATGCTATGGTTTTAGATGTAAATAAAAAATAAAAATATTATAATTTTGATAGTATAACTATGCTAATAGATAAACAAATAAAAAATATATTTTTGATGATAAAGAGATAAATTATTATAAAAATTAAATTTCTAGAAAATCTAGAAGTTTTTTTAATCTAAAAATTTATATAATAATTACAAGTATTAATTTAATTCAATATATAATTAAAGTGGATGATAATAATGAAGCAAATTCATATTAAATAAACAAATTAGTAAATTCTAATGGATATTATGAATAAATGGTGTAAAGAAATAATCTTCAAAATAGTAATTTTTCAATTTTAGGGGTTCAAGTGCATATGGAATGGAATATTTAAAATTTCATTCTAATAAATAGTAAATATGATTACTTAAAAATTGCATTAATCTATTCATATGTGATAAAATTAGTATAAAAAATGGAAAGGGCTAGAGAATGAAAATGTTTTGCCTTAATAGAACTATTAGCAGTTATCATTATACTAGTAATCATAGCTTTAATTGTAGTGCCAGTAATGATGAATATCATAGTAAAAGTTAGAAAAGCCGCAGTTGAAGATTCGACATATAACTATATAAAAATCATAAAAAATGAAGTAGCTTTAGTAGATTTGAATAATAATATTTATGAAGATAATTATACCTTAGAAGATGATAAACAATCAAAACTAGAAGTTTTAATAGGTGTAAGCGAATCAAAAGCAATGTATGAACCAATAAAAAGAAGAAATGTAAGAGCAAAATTACCAATGTTAACAGATATAGAAGATATAGTTGATTGGAAAACAAAAAAAGTTCTATCATATTTATATGAAAACTTAGCAGAATCAACAGAAGAAAGAAAACATGAGGCATGTTGGTTAACAACTGCGTATTCTGGATATTCCTTCTCTAGTCACATTGTCTATTATGAAGGCCGTATTTGTGGCAGTGGAGATACTGGTCTAGTTAGTAGTATCATCAATATTGGTTTTAGACCAATAATAGAAGTATCTAAAAAATAATGATAAATCAATATGTAAAATTCTTATAAAATTTTAAATTATAAGAATTTTTTCTTTAAAAATAATTATCTTTTTGATATAATTAAAAATAGGTGATACTATGAATAAGACTAAAATAATAGCCACTATTGGACCTTCTAGCAATGATATACAAACATTAAAAAGATTAGTTCAAAGTGGTATAGATGTAGTTCGTATTAATTTAAAACATTGTGATTATAAATTTTGTGAAGATATAATAAGTAAAATAAAAAAATTAATTCAGAATTAAATACCACTATTGCTATCATGTTAGATACTAAAGGACCAGAAATTACAGTTGGTAAATTTATAGGTGGTCAAGCAATGCTAAAAAAAGACTCAAAAATAAGAGTTTATATGGAAGAAATAATGGGTGATAATACTAAATTTTCAGTTAGTTATCCAAATCTATTATGGGATGTTAAATATGATACAATAATAAAACTAGATGATGGTTTAATCGAATTAAAAGTATTAGATAAAGGTACAAATTATTTATTATGTCAAGTATTAAACGATGGAATTATAAAAGATAATAAAGGATTAAATGTTCCAAAAATTCATATAGATCTTCCTTTTTTATCAGAAAAAGATAGAAAAGATATCAATTTTGCTTGTAAAAATAATGTTGATTTTTTAGCACTTTCTTTTGTAGAATCTTATGAAAATATTTTAGAAGTAAATGATATATTAATAAATTATGGTAATGATCATATTGGTATAATTGCTAAAATAGAAAACGAAAGAGCAGTAGATGATATCGATGAAATTATTAGAGTAAGTGAAGGAATAATGATAGCCCGTGGAGATTTAGGAGTTGAACTTCCATTAGAAAGAGTTCCAGGAATTCAAAAGGCTATTATAAACAAATGTCATTTATCAGGAAAAGTTAGTATAGTCGCAACTGAATTATTATCATCAATGGAAAATGTTTTAAGACCAACAAGAGCAGAGGTAAGTGATGTTGCTAATGCTGTACTAGATGGAGCAGATGCAGTAATGTTATCAGGAGAAACAACAATAGGTAAATATCCTGTTGAAACATTAGAAACAATGGAAAAAATTATCAAAGCAGCTGAACTTGATATTGACTATTTAGATTTATTAAATAAAGCAGTAAAAACAGAAGATCAAGAAGTAACAGGAATATTAGCTTATAATGTTGCTGAAACAGCAACAAGATTAAACTGTAAAGCCATTATAACACCTACTATAAGTGGTTACACAGGTAGGAAAATAAGTAGATTTAGACCAAAGTGTCCTATTATTGCAACAACTCCTAATGTTGATACAGCTAAGTCACTAATGTTACATTTTGGAGTTTGTCCAATTTTAATAGATGATATAAAAGCATTTGATAAAATAATAGATCATGCTAGAAAATTAACACTTGATTTAATTGATGTAAATAAAGGGGATAAAATTATTATTACAGGAGGATATCCATTTAAAGAGGTAAAGCATACTAATTTTATGGAAATAGAAGAAATATAAAAGAATAAAGGGTGATATTATGTATAACCTAGGAAATCAATTTAAATTTGATTATGAAGCATCTAAACCTAATAATGAATGTATTTTTAAAGGAAGTAAATATCGAATAACAATTTTAACTGAACATCTTGTTAGATTAGAATATAATGAAAATGGTATATTTGAAGATCGACCAACTGAATTAGTTTGGTATCGTAATCTACCTAAACCAGAATTTAAAGTAAAAGAAAATAATCGTTCTATAGAAATATCTACTAAATACTTTACTCTTACTTATACTAAAGAAAAAAAATTCTATGGAGGACAAGCTAATCCAACAGGTTATTTAAAAATATCTGTTAATAATTCAGATCGTTATTGGTATTATAAGCATCCAGAAGCCAGAAATTTTGGTTCTCCTACCTTTAATTTAAGCGAAGATGGTAAAGCAAAATATCAAAAAAGTTTATATTCACTAGATGGGTTTGCTAGTATAGATGATAGTGAAAGTAAAATAATGCTTCCAACAGGTGAAGTAACAGATAGACAAAATAAAGAAATAGATATATATGTTTTAATATATGGTAAAGATTTTTATAATGGTTTAAAAGATTATTTCAAAATAACAGGATATCCACCACTCATTCCTAGATATGCTTTAGGTAACTGGTGGAGTAAAAATGAATCTTATGATAATAAACAAATACATAATTTAGTAGAAACATTTGAAAAAAAAGAAATACCTATATCTGTTCTTCTTTTAAATCAAGATTGGCATATAAAAAATACTAAAAATAAAAAAGAGTTAAGTACAGGTTTTACTTTTAATAAAGAATTGTTTACTTCTCCAAACGAGACAATTTCCTATATTCATTCTAAAGGAATAAGATTGGGTCTTAATATAAACCCAACAGAAGGAATTTATCCAACAGAAGAATTATATAAAAATATAATAGAATATTTAGAACCAGATAAAGATGGAGTAATTCCTTATAATATTTATAGTCCTAAATTTGTAGATGTTTATTTAAAACTATTAATTCATCCATTAGATGTATTAGGGGTAGACTTTTATTGGATTGACGAATTTGATAGAAGTAAATTAAAAGAATTATTTTTATTAAAGCATTATCATTTCTGTGATATGTTACGTGATTATAATAAACGTTCAATAATTTTTGGATATAATAGCAATATAGCTAGTCACAGATATCCAGTACTTTATTCTGGTAAAACCATAGTTAGTTGGGATACTTTGAAATTAATGGTCCTTCACAATTTGAATGCTAGTAATAATGGAGTTAGTTTTTGGAGTCATGATATTGGAGGATATTATAAAGGTATTGAAGATAACGAACTTTATATTAGATTTGTCCAATTAGGTGTATTTTCTCCAATATTAAAATTTGGTTCAGATGCTGGTAAATATTATAAAAGAGAACCTTGGCGTTGGGGTGTTAAAACATATAGTATAGTTAAAGATTATTTAAAATTACGACACCGTTTAATACCATATATTTACACAGAATCATATAAATATTATAAAGAAGGTAAACCAATTATAGAACCTATTTATTATCGCTTTCCAGATATTTATGATGATCCAATATACAAAAGTGAATATTATTTTGGAAGTCAACTCTTTGTTGCACCTATTGTTAAACCAAAAGATTTTATCATGAATAGAGTTATCCATAAATTCTTTGTACCAGATGGTATTTGGTATGATATAACAACTGGTAAAAAATTCCCAGGTGGTAGAAGTTATGTTTCGTTTTTTAAAGATCAGGATTATCCTGTATTTGCTAGAACAGGTTCTATTATTCCATTTGCAGATAATGAAAAATTAAATGATACAAATGTACCTAAAAACTTAGAGATACAAATATATCCGGGAAGAAGTAATACATATAATTTATATGAAGATGATGGAGTAACTGACTATTATAAAAATGGTGACTATTTAATAACCTCAATTGACTATAATTACTTACCTAATAATTATACAGTAATTATTAGAGCAATAGAAGGTAAAAAAGGAATAATTCCAGAAAAACGTAATTATAAAATAACATTTAGAAATACTAAGCAAGCAGAAAATGTTATAGCCTATTTTAATGATACTAAAATAGAACCTATATCATATGTATCAGGAACAGATTTTATAGTTGAATTTAAAGATATTCCAACTGTAGGACAATTAACACTAAATTGTAAAGGTAACGATATTGAAATAGATGCTGTAAGAATTATAAATGATGATATTGAAACCATTATTAGTGATTTACAAATAACAACCGAACTTAAAGAAAAACTAGACACTATTTTATTTAGTGATTTACCTATTAAAAAGAAAAGAATAGAAGTTAGAAAACTTAAAAATGTTGGTTTAGAAAGAAAATTTGTTAAATTATTTTTAAAATTACTTGAATATATTAATCAAGTGTAATATAATAGTAAATAATTGTTAAAAAACTGTGAAAAAGAGTAGTAATAATATCTTTAATATTTAGAGAAAATGTGGCTGGTGAAAACATTTATTAAAGACTTGTGAACTTACTTTGGAGTTTTGATCCGCTGGAAGCGTTAAAACATTAAGTGCATAAAGTATTATGAAATAAGGTGGTACCACGGGTTTACTCGTCCTTAATTCTAATGCTTTTTTGTTTTTTAGGAGGTAATTATGGATAAAGTTTTATTTAGTCTAGGAGTTTTTATTCTCTTATATTTATTTTATTTAATAACAGTTATTAATAGAAAAGGAAAATTAGATAAGTTTTTTGAAGGAGTAGAGATTACATATTTAAAAAAAAGATATAAATTATCTTTAAAAAAAATAAATAAAAAAGCTTTAGCTCATACAATAGCTTTAACTAATTCATTTATAGTTAGTATTACTATTCTAACAGTATTTATAGTTGATAATTATATTTTAAAACTTATGATAGCTTTTATTATATTAATGCCACTTATTATAATTAGTTATCATATAATAGGAGTTAATTTGAAGAGGAAGGAAGATAAAAATGTTTAATCATTTAGAAATAGAAAAAAAATGGAGAGAATATTGGGAAAAGAATCAAACATTTAAAACTGATGTATGGGATTTTTCTAAACCTAAATTTTATGCTTTAGACATGTTTCCCTATCCATCAGGAGTAGGTTTACATGCAGGACACCCAGAGGGTTATACTGCAACTGATATTGTTTCTAGAATGAAAAGAATGCAGGGATATAATGTTTTACATCCAATGGGATTTGATTCATTTGGCTTACCTGCTGAACAATATGCTATTAGTACAGGGAATCATCCAGATGGTTTTACAAAAGCTAATATAAAAACATTTACAGAACAATTAAAATTACTTGGACTTTCTTACGATTGGAATAGACAAGTATCTACATGTGATCCAAATTATTATAAATGGACACAATGGATTTTTAAAAAACTATATGAAGATGGTTTAGCTAAATATATCGATATGCCAGTTAATTGGTGTGAGGAACTTGGAACAGTACTTGCTAACGATGAAATAATTGATGGTAAGAGTGAAAGAGGTGGATATCCTGTTGTTCGTAAAAACATGAAGCAATGGGTTATCGATATACCTAAATATGCAGAAAAACTATTAGATGGCTTAAATGAAGTTGATTGGCCAGAATCTACTAAAGAAATGCAAAGAAATTGGATAGGAAAAAGCATAGGAGCTCATGTTAATTTTAAAGTAAAAGATACTGATAAAAGTTTTACAGTATTTACAACTAGGTGTGATACTTTATTTGGAGCAACTTATTGTGTACTAGCACCAGAACATGAATTAGTAGATCTAATCACAATAGAAGAAAAAAAAGAAGAAATTAAAAACTATAAAAATATGTGTGCCACTAAATCAGAGATGGAAAGAACTGAACTTAATAAAGATAAAACAGGGGTATTTACAGGAGCTTATGCTATAAATCCTGTTAATAATAAAGAGATTCCTATTTGGATATCAGATTATGTTTTAGCTTCATATGGAACAGGAGCTATTATGGCTGTTCCAGCTCATGATGAAAGAGATTATGAATTTGCCAAAAAATTTGGTATTGATATTATTCAAGTTATTGAAGGTGGAGATATATCTCATGAAGCCTATATAGGAGATGGACTTCATATTAATTCAGAATTCTTAAATGGTTTAAATAAAGAAGATGCTATTAATAAAATGATTGATTGGTTAGAGATAAATAAACTGGGAAATAAACAAATCAATTATCGTTTACGTGATTGGATATTTGCTCGTCAAAGATATTGGGGAGAACCAATCCCCATTGTTCACTTTGAAGATGGAACAAGTGTTTCTTTAAAAGACGAAGACCTTCCATTAGTTTTACCAGAACTAGAAGATTATAGTCCAAGTAAAACAGGAGCCTCTCCTTTAGATAAAGCAGATAATTGGGTAAATGTAACTATTGATGGTAAAAAAGCTAAAAGAGAAACTAGTACAATGCCTGGTTCAGCTGGTTCTAGTTGGTATTTCTTAAGATATATTGATCCATATAATGATAATGAAATAGCTGATAAAAAACTACTAGAACATTGGATGCCAGTTGATTTATATGTTGGTGGTCCAGAACATGCTGTTGGACATTTATTATATTCTAGAATGTGGAATAATTACCTTTATGATAAAGGAATAGTATCAGTAAAAGAACCATTTAAAAAACTAGTACATCAAGGTATGATATTAGGTGAAAATGGTATCAAAATGGGTAAAAGATATCCAGAATTTGCTGTTAATCCTAATGATATAGTTGAGTGTTATGGAGCTGATACATTAAGACTTTATGAAATGTTTATGGGTCCAATAGAAGCTGATAAACCTTGGAGTAAAAAAGGTGTTGAAGGGGCTAGAAGATTCTTAGATAGAGTTTATAGATTATATATAGAAGAAAATAAGATTAAAGATGAAAATAATACTAATCTAGATAAAATATATAATCAAACTGTTAAAAAAGTAACTGAAGATTATGAATCATTAAACTTTAATACAGCTATTAGTCAGATGATGGTATTTATTAATTCTGTATATAAAGAAAATGTTTTTCCTGAAGAATATGCTTTAAATTTCTTAAAACTTTTAAATCCAATCGCCCCTTATATAACAGAAGAATTATGGAACAAACTAGGTAATAATAATACTATTGCTTATGAATCTTGGCCAACTTATGATGAAACTAAAATAGTTAGCGAAACATATACAATGATTGTACAAGTAAATGGTAAAGTGCGTGGAAAAATAGAAGTATTTACTGATACTAGTAATGAACAAATGGAAAGTCTAGCTAAAAAACACGAAAATGTCATCAAAAATATTGAAGGAAAAGAAATATTAAAAGTAATAGTAGTTCCTAAAAAATTAGTTAATATTGTTGTAAAATAACTGTATTTACAAACATTATAAAATTATGATAAAATGTATATAGGTGGAAATATTCCATATAATAAAAAAAGAGATATGTATAACTTTTACTTGTTAAACATTGTCTCTAAGTTTTATCTTTTTGAAAAACGCCTATCAATTTTAGAAGAATTATTAAGCGTTTTTTTATTAGTTTCTTCTTCAGTTCCATGAAATTTTTTATAATTATCATTTTACTTTAAATTAATTTCTTTCATAAACTGTTAATTGTATGTATAACATATATCACTTAATTAAATAATTACATATATTTAAAATTGACAAATTTAATAATTTTTAGTATATTAAAAATGCATGCAAGTGGTTTTGCATGCTAAGAAGATATAATTTAATATCGTATCTTGAATTACTTATTTAAGTAATTCTTTTTTTAATATTTTTTATTTTTTAAAGCATCAACTAAGATTATAATTACAATAATTGAAAGTAATACTGATTCCATCTTACTCCTTTCTATATATCTTCTTATTTAAAACTACTATTATTAATAATCTTAAATAAGAAGATTAAAGAATATCTGAATAAGATTTAGCTGATAAAACTTTATTTAACTTAGTATATTTTGGACTTCTTGTATATACAGCGCTTATATCTCCTAAAGGAATACTAGGATTAATTTCCTTAATATTTTCAACATATATTTGATATTTTTTTTGATTATCAATTATAACTGGTTTAAATTCTTTAATATCAGCATAGTACATAATAGAAGAGTATGGAATGCCAACATATAATACTAAATGCTTTAAATATTTGATTTTTTCAGCATCTAATTTAACAAATTCCCATCTTTTATTATGAATTAAGAAATCTTGCCCTCCATCTTTAGCGGGACATATAACAGAATCATATGGAACTTCATCTTCTTTATTTTCTTTTTCATATTCTTCAATAGCTTCTGGAATACTATCAAGTAGATTATCTATCGCAAGTTCAATTAAAATATTTCTATTTACTTTACCATTTGAATAATTTGATAATGTTTTAACAGCCTTATCAAGTTCTTCTATTTTAGTAGGAGTCAAAAATAGAGCAACTTGTTTTTTATTTAATTCATCTTTAGGAACTAATAATTTTTTGATATTGTGTGCTAAAGGATTCATCTTATCACCTCATCATCATTATATAATAGCTATATAAAAATGTCAAGCTATATGTTAGAAAATATTTTACAACATATAGCAATATGTTTTCGTATTAGTTTCTTTTAATTTTAAAATATGATAAAATATATTTGAAAGATAGTGATAAAATGGATTTATATAAGTATGAAAATGAATTATATTCAAAGAATATAAATTATATAGGTGGTGTTGATGAAGTAGGGCGTGGACCTTTAATAGGACCAGTAGTTGCTGCTTGTGTGGTATTACCTAAAGATTTTAAATTAGAAGGACTTACTGATTCCAAAAAATTAAGTGAAAAGAAAAGAGATTTATTTTATGATTATATTGTAAAAAACTGTATTGCTTATGGAATTGGAATAATAGGACCAGAAAAGATTGATGAAGTAAATATTTATCAGGCATCTAAGTTAGCTATGTTAAAGGCTATAGAGGAAGTAAGAAAAGAAATACCTTTAGAACATGTTTTAATAGATGCTATGCCACTAGATTTAGATATTGAAACAACTTCTATTATAAAAGGAGATGCTAAAAGTATAAGTATAGCTGCCTCTAGTGTAGTAGCTAAAGTAACAAGAGATCGAATGATGTATGAATTAGATAAAAAATATCCTGAATATGGTTATGCTAAACATAAAGGCTATCCTACTAAATTACATTTAGAAATGATAAAAAAACATGGCTTAATTGATGGTTATAGAAAAACATATGGACCAGTTAAAGAAATATTGGAGGTATCTCATGAGTGATTTATTTTTTAATAAAAACAAATTTATAAATAATGAACCAACTAGACTAGTTAGACCAATACCAAATGATCCTAATAAATTAGGAAGAAAAACAATCGAACAAGTAAAAGAAGATATGCACTTAATGAATCGATCTAAAATAGAAGAACCAAAAATTAATAAAGATATTCAAGAAAATAAGTTAAGTAAATTAGAATCTTTTAAAAAATTTACACAGTGGAATCATAAATGAAAATAAAAACATTAATTTTAGGTCCACTTCAAACTAATTGTTATTTAATAGAAAAAAATAAAAATTGTTTAATTGTAGATCCTGCTAGTGATTTTGAAATAATAAAAAAAGAAATTGGTAATTTAAATTTAGTTGGTATTTTAATAACTCATTATCATTTTGATCATATTGGGGCATTAGAAGAATTAAAAAAACATTATAGAGTTCCTATATTTGATTATAGCAGTAATAATAATATTGAAATAAAAAATTTTAAATTTAGATTAATAAAAACTATAGGACATACTAGTGATTCTATTACTTTTTATTTTGAAAAAGAAAAGATAATGTTTGTAGGTGATTTTATTTTTAAAGAAAGTATTGGTAGAACAGATTTAGATACAGGAAATGATATAGATATGATGGATAGTTTAGATATGATAAAAGATTATCCTAACGATATTATTTTATATTCAGGACATGGAAGTAGTACTACTTTAGGCTATGAAAAAATTAATAATTATTATTTAAACACATAAATGATTGGTTGATAATAATCATAATAAATAATAAAATATTCGATATAGTATTTCAAATATCTAAATAGATAATATTTATTTAGATATTTTTTGATTCCATAATTTTCCACAATTAAAACATAGTGCCTACATAATTTTATCGTATACTTAAGTCACTGGAGGTGATAATTATAGTTAAAAAATCTCAAATAAAGTAAAAAAACAAATTATATAAAATACACTCCTAAAAAATTTTATTGAAATAAGGTGATAGTAACAAAAATAAAAAAGTGTTATAATAATTAACGAGGTGTAATAATGTACAGAATTTGTTTAGTTGAAGATGAAAAAAATTTAAACAGCTTAATTAAATCCTATTTGGAAAGAGAAGGGTATGAAGTTATAAGCTTTTATACAGGCGAAGATGCGTATGATTATATAGGAGAAGCTGTACATTTATGGATATTAGATATAATGTTAGGTGATAGTATTAGTGGATATGATATTATTAAAAAAATTCGTGAAAAAGAAAATGAAGTACCAGTAATATTTACATCTGCTAGAGATCAAGATTTAGATAAAATAATAGGTTTAGAATTAGGAAGTGATGATTATATTACTAAACCTTATTCACCTAAAGAATTAGTTCTTAGAGTAAATCGTATTATTAAAAGAGTTTATAATAGTGATTTAAGTTTTATTCATTATGAAAAATATGATATTGATTTAACTAAAAGAATAGTGTTAGCTAAAAATAAAGAAATTAATTTAACTACTTTAGAATTTGACTTATTAGTAATGTTTTTAAGTAATAAAAATAAATCGTTTAGTCGTGAAGAAATCCTAAAAAATATTTGGGGAGATGATTATTTTGGTAGTGATAGAGTTGTAGATGATTTAGTAAGACGGATTCGTAAAAAACTTCCAAATTTAAATATAAATACAATATATGGATATGGATATCGTCTTACATGATAGAATGTAAACAAAATTTATCTAAACAACTCATAGTTATTGTAATAATTATATTTATAATCATTACTAGTGTATTAGGAGTATTACTTCCTAAAGTATTACTTCCAATATATGAAAAAAATATATATGCTTTATTAAAACAACCACTAGATTTAATTAATTCTAATGTAGAAAAAGCTGAATTTAATTCTGATGTCGCATATCTTTATGTCACAACCGATAAAATAGTTATTTCTTCAACTAATCTAAATAAAATAATCAAATTAAATCCTGACAAAATATTAAAAAGAATTAATAAAAATCAAGGTAAATTTATTTATTTAGGTAATGTATACTATTATTATACTGATGTAGACCCATATGTAACAAAAATAGCCCTTACAAATGATAACTATATTAAAAAAATAAAAACGGATATCTTATATACTATTTTTCCAGTTCTTATGTTTACACTCCTTTTAGTTCTTGGACTAATCCTACTATGGTCAAGAAGTTTAATAAAAAAAATAGAACATTTGAAAGGAAAAATAGATAATTTAGATAATGATAACTATATTGATAAATATAAATATAATACTGATGATGAGTTAAAATCTTTATCTGTTTCTATTGATAATATGAAAAATGCTTTAAAAGAACAAGATGAATATAAGAACCAAATGTATCAAAATATTTCACATGATTTTAAAACGCCTATAACAGTTATAAAATCTTATATTGAAGCTATAGAAGATGGAGTAGAAGATATAAACTCAGGTATGTCAGTTATAAAAGAACAAGTAAACAAATTAGAATTAAAAGTACACTCCTTACTATATTTGAACAAATTAAATTATATAAAAGATTTAAAAAATTATAAAAAAGAAAAAGTAGATGTTTCTAAAATAATAGGAATATCTACTCAAAAATTTAAATTAGCCAACCCTAATATTAAATGGGAAATTCATATTGAAGATAAAGATACAGAATTTAAAGGAACAACTGATATGTGGGAGGCTATTATTGATAATCTTCTAAACAATTTTATAAGATATGCTGATAAAATTATTAAAATAACAATAAAAAATGGGAAAATAATTTTCTATAATGATGGTCCAAATATTGACCCTAATATTTTAAATGATATTTTTACTCCATATAAAAAAGGCATAAAAGGACAATTTGGTTTAGGATTATCAATTGTTAAAAAAACTATATCTTTATTTGATTATGAAATTATTGTTAATAATGAAAAAAAAGGTGTTAGTTTTATAATAAAAAAATGACATTAAATTTGTCATTTTTATTTTGAAAAACTATTAATATTTTCTTTGTCATGGAATTATAAATAGTATTATTGGTTTTAATTTTTTGATTTGATAATTTATTTTGTATTTCTTTAGATATGGTCCTGATTTAAGACTAAACTTTTCTAAATATTTCAATGAATTCTTACTTATACTTAATTTTACCATATATTTTCTTCTTAGAAAAAAAGGTGAATAATCACCATTTATCAGATTTAACACAATTTAAACCATTATCTAAACCTTTAATTCCACAACCTTTAAAGTATTTTTTGAAATCATTTCTAATAAAGTTACTAAGACAATTATAGCCATCAGTACATTTTAAATTAAAATCATCATAATTATTCTTTTTATTATATTTTCTTATTTCTTTAATAGTGGCAGGTGTTAAAGTAATAGTATAAAGTGGATCTAAATCTTTGTATACTTTTTCAGTTTCCACATCACGATTATTAGTAATAACTCTTGATACAATTTCATTTTTATTATTACAATCGAAATTATAACACCAATTAGTTCCTGTATTTCTACCATCTCCATCAATACTTGGGAATGGATTATCTAAAGAAATTGGTCTAAATATAACATTAATACCATTTGGATTAATTGGATTTGGACATTCTGGATCGCAACATTCTACTTCAGGATCACAATCATCAGGATTATTAGGTTTGTCAGGTGTGTTACATTCTTTATTATATGTATTTTTTGATACTACATTTCCATTTTTTCCATAATATTTGCCATCTATATATTTACATTTATATGGATCATTTTCTGAAGGTGTTATAGTGTTTTTTACTTGGAATTCACAAGAATATAACATATCATTTTTATAGCTTTTTTTATCAGAAGTATCTTTTTGAACTTCTTTTTTAATACAAGCATTAAAGTTTTTATAAGTTTGTTCACTGTTTGTATTTTTGTTTTTATCTAAGCAATATATACCATTACCATCACTATCACAAGAATAAGTATTTGTATTAGCACAGTTCCTTGACAAGAACTCATCAACAGTATAATTATTTTTATTTAATAATTTTACAAATGTTTGATCTAAATAATATCTTCCATTAATAAGTCTAGGATTAGCACTACCATTATTTATTAATGTTTGAATATAACTTTCAATACTTGAAACAAAAGTAGTAGACATTGTTTTTCCTTTTAATATTAATGAATCAAAATTAGGAATATTAAATTTTTTAATAGTTAATTGATAATCATTAGAACTTTTTTCTGAAAAATGAATAGGTAAGTGAGGTCCGATTTTAATATATGGATAATTACCTATAGCTGAAGTTTTCTTATAAGAAGCTCCATTACCTTTAGATATATATTGATAAGTATTTTTAGGTAGAGCATACTCATAAGTTATTGTTTTAGATTTAATACCATTACTATTATTTGTAGAAGTGGTAGTTTTACTAACTCTTAAGTTTTCCACAGGGTTATTATAATATTTTGATTCATAGGCAAATTCGATTTCTGGTGCCTTTAAGTTATTTAATTGTTCATCTAATTTAGCACTACAAGTACTATCATTTTCACCTAGTATAGAACATTCTCTTTTAATAGTAGTTTTAACTGGTCCGAGTGTAGCTGCTTTAACTTTAGTTGTTTTTGTTACATCATCAGTATAAATTGTATAAGAATTTGTATTACCAGCAATAGTAAAGAAATTACCAGCTAAAGTAATCATTCCATTTCCTGGATAAATATATTCTATTTCATCTCGGCAATATACAGAACATTTACTATTAATAGAACCATATTTTAAGAAATAGTTTTTGATAGAAGAATCAGTTGAATATGCACTAGCATATATACAATCCCAATTATCAATATCACTTATTTTTCCATATGCATTTTCTTTACATGATGGATAAATGGTAGTTAAGTTAAAATTACATTCTTTTTCAAGTAATAATGCACGGCATCTAGGGTATCTACTAAATAATTCAGCTTTTGTTATATTATATTCACTTTGATGATCTATAACATATTGGCAACAATCTTCTTTATTAGGTCCACTTGTTGAAGTAGTAAAGTGGTCAGGTGTATCTAAACTACAAAATGGGTCTTTTAGATTATCGAAGTCGTACAACCAATAGATACCTAAACCCCAACCATAACTTTTGTCCTCATAACTATTAGTAACACCTGATGAGTTTGTCATATTCTTCATGTTAACTACTTTTATAGCTCCATCAAAATAAGAATTATTTTAAAAACCACCATCACCACCAATATTTTCATTTCCTACAATATACATAGAATAAGGTAAATGTTTTTTTAAAACAGGTCTTCCACTAGTAGGCATTTTATTACTTAATTCATGATAAGTTCCATAATATCTGTCCCCTAGGTAAGTAACATAAGTTACAGGTTCAACAATTACATAATGATTTTTTCTTTTTTCTTTACTAGGAGCATTATAACCAATATCTTGGAATATATTGTCTCTTATATTATTATAGTTATTTAAAATATAATTTTTAATTGTATTACTAGCTGAACTATCGAAAAATACGTCTGGTAGCCAAGAAGCATGTTTAACAGTTATTAACTCATTAGCCCAATTACAAGATGTATTTTGTTTTATATAAGATACTTTATTACGAGTGTGGTTTGTACATTTAGTATAACGTTTATCTGTGTTAATTATTCTAACATGACTTTCCTCACTCAAATAATCCATAGATCTAGCACTGATCATGTTTCCATTGTTATCTACAACACTAACCCTAATACCTCTAATTGACTTATTAGTACCACCATCTGGGAATGGCCAACAATTTTTAGGGTCTATACAACCGCTACCACCAGCAGTAGAACCACCTATGTCTGCTTGTCCTTCAGCGTCAACTTTAGCTATTTGATTAGAAAATAGTATTGTACTAATAACTATAGTACTTAAAATAATCCCTATAATAGTTTTTCTTTTATTTTTTATCATAATATCACCTAATTCCTATTATAATTATATAATTTGTAATCCAATTGGTCAATAATTATTTTAAAAATTTTTGTTTTAAGTATGAGAAAGTAAAATTTATAATTATATAGAATAAATATAAAGAAATATTATAGTTTTTGATGAAGTATTTTATATTAATTGTTTTTAGATATTTGTTTATTTTCATTTATTATTAAATTTATAGATTATAATATTATAAATATATATAATATTTTTATGATATAATTTTTTATAAGAAAGAGGTGTATATGTATGGAAAATTTAACAAGTGCTATTAGTGTTCAAGTAGATACCCATGATAAAGAAGTAGCCAATGGTATATTAAAAAATTTAGGATTAAACATGAGTACTTTTGTAAATATGGCAATGAAACAATTGATAAATAAAGATGGTATACCATTTGAAGTGTCTAACCCTAGACCAATTAAAGAATTGATAGAATCATTAGATGAAGGTGAGCAAATTCTTCAAGAGTTAAAAAGTGGAAAAAGAAAAGGCTATACTAACATGAATGATCTTATAGATTCTTTAAATAAGGAATAATTATTATGTAGTATCAAGTTGATTATACTAGTAATTTTAAAAAACAGTATAAAAAAATAAAAAGACAAGGTAAAGATTTAAATAAATTGTATGAAGTTATAGAAAAATTATCAAATGGAGAAGAATTAGATTTAAAGTATAGAAATCATAAATTAGTAAATGATAAAACATTTAAAGATTGTAATGAGTGTCATATATTACCTGATTGGTTATTAATATATAAAATACAAGATAGTGAATTAATTTTATTGCTTTTTGCAATAGGTAGTCATATTGACTTATTTAATAGATAAATTTTAATTAAAAAAGAATTTGAAAATTCATAGATTCAAATTCTTTTATATTATCCCCATCTATCAAAGTCTTGACATTTAGTAGTACCTTCATGACCTTTAATACCACAGCCAGTAAATTTACTTATAAAGTTTTTACGAATAAAGTCACTAAGACATTTAGTACCATTATTGCATTTTAAATTAAAGTCATCATAGGTAGTTTTTTTATTATAAGCTCTTATTTCTTTAATAGTAGCAGGAGTTAAAGTTATTTTATAAAGTGGGCCTAAATCTTTATAAACTTTTTCAGTTGTAACATTTCTATTATTAGTAATAGCTTTTTTAACTACATCGTTTGTATTAGCACAGTCATACCAATAACACCAATTACTTCCCGTTTTTCTTCCATCACCATCGATACTTGGAAATGGATTATCTAATGATATTGGTCTAAATATAACATTGATTCCTCCTGGACCATCTTCTGGATCTATACCACCAGGATTACAACTAGGACCAACACAATTATCATCTTCATCATTATTACCTGGACAATCTGGATCACCTGGAATACAAGATGGATTATCAGGATTTATAGGTGAAGAACCACACTCACTAGTATATGTATCTTTTGATACAATATTTCCATTAATTCCATAATATTTTCCATTTATATATTTACATTTATATCCTGATGGATCTGGATCAGGTGTAGAACCTATAGTGTTTCTTACAGTAAAGTTACAAGTATAAGTTAAATCAGATTTATAACTTACATTGTTAGTTTTTAATTTTTGAACTTCTGTTCTAATACAACTATCTAGATTTTTATAAGTTTGTTCACTATTAGAATTACTATTTTTATCTAAACAATATATACCATTATCATCATAATTACAAGTATAACTACTAGTATTAGCACAACTCATCTGCATAAAATTTACTTTATCATAATTAGCTTTTTCTAATAATTTTACAAAAGTTTTATCTAAATACCATCTTCCATTAATATTACTAGCATTAGCCTTCCCACTTTTTCTTAAGTTTTGAATATAACTTTCAATACTTGATTTAATAGTAGTTGGCATTTTATTACCATTTATAAATACATTATTAAAGTTTTGATTATTGAAATTTTTAATACCTATTTGATATTCTGTTCTACCAGTAGCCTGAGTAAAATGAATAGGTAAATGATATCCAATAGTAATATAATTTGAATTATTTGAAGAAGGTTTATATTTGGTAGATGCTCCATTACCTTTAGATACAGAGTAATAAGTAGTAGTAGGTAATGAATATTCATATTTTATAGTTCTAGATTTTATATTATTATCATTTGAATTAGTTGTAGTAGTTTTAGAAACTCTTAAATTTTCAGTAGGATTATTATAGTAATCAGATTCATAAGCAAATTCAATAGCAGGAGCTTTTAATTGATCTAATTGATCATTTAATTTAACTTGACATTGATTTAAATCAGAACTAGTAACAGTATCTGGATCTGTATCAATAGTGCATTCTCTTTTGACAGTAATAGTTATAGGTCCAAGAGTTGCGGCTTTAACTTTAGTTGTTTTTGTTACATCATCTATATAATAACTATATGAATTACTTTTATTAGCAATTGTAAAGTAGTTACCAGCTAAAGCAATCATTCCACTACCTGGATATAAATATTTGATTTCATCACGACAGTATACAGAACAAGCACTATCAAAATTCCCGTATTTTAGAAAATAATTTTTAAAAGTTGAGTTATTTGATAATGGACTAGATTTAATACATACCCAATCGTCAATATCTTTTATATAACCGTAAGCACTTGTATTACATGAAGGTTGACTTGTATCATATCCAAATTTACAAGTGTTAATGATGTTTTGACGACACCTTCTATGTCGATTAAATAAATCTTCTTTAGTTATATTATAATCTTTTAAATTATCTAAAACATATATACAGCAATCTTCATTATTTGGGCCACTTGTTGTACTTCTAAAGTGACTAGAATTATTAAAATCACATTTAGGTGGAATAGGAGGGGTTATATCTAAATCTGGAGGATCATCATCACTACCAACACCTAACCAATAAATAGCTACCCCCCAACCAAAATGTTGATCACAATATTGTTTACCTAATTGACTTGTGTAATAAGGATTTCGCATCTCTGGCCATCTAGCTTCTCTTAATAATCCTTTAAAATAAGTACCATTTTCAAATCTAGCACTTCCTTTTATTCTTTTATTTCCAGATATATACATAGAAATTGGTAATGATTCTAACAATACAGAAGATGTAGAAATCCCACTACCAGTAGGTAGAGATGAAGCTAGTTCATAATATGTTCCATAATATTGTCTATCACCAGAAATAATAGCAGTTACAGGTTCAATAATTATATAATGTTCATTTCTTTCTTCTACACTGTTAGGTAGTGTATATCCAATGTCATCAAAGAATACTTTATCTAACCCATTATTTATAGCATCTTTTATAATTTGTGCCGAATTTCTATTACGAAAGATATCTGGCATATCTAGATATTTTGCTATTTCTTCACCATTATGATTTCCCCATTTAGCTGGTGCATTATATTTTAAATAAGTTATTTTGTTACGAGCATTGTCATAACATCTTGAGTATCCTCTATTGTTATTAAACCTATAAACATGGTTACCACTATTTAAATAATCCATTGTTCGTTTACTTACCATATCTCCATCAGAATTAACAACACTTACTCTAATTCCAGAAACATATGATTGCTTATCTGGGAAATTCCAACAATAGCTATTACAGTTTACTCCACCAGATGTGGAAATTGTACTATTATGGTCGCTTTGATAATCAGCTTTAACTCCATTTATACTTATAAACATCACTATTATAAATAATAAATATTTTGAAATCCTTTTAATTGTTTTAATCTTCTTCATGTACGACTCACTCCTTATACTATTATTAACTAAATTAATAATCCTATTCTTTTTAAGTATATATTAATATTATAACATAAATTTTTAGTTTTGTCTATCTTTTTTATTTTAAATTAAATATTTCCAAAATAAAAAAAAGAATGTATAATTATATTAGGGTAGGTGAAAAGATGAAAGGTTTAAAAATACCTAGATATAAATCAGTATCAACTAAAACACCATTAGATATTTATAATAAACCAGAAAGAGTTTATATTCCTACTTATAATGCTACAGTTTTAGTAAATAAAGGTGATTATGTTTGTAAAGGTAGTATTATAGGTAAGGTAAAAGATAACGTTAAAAAATTAATATTATCTACTGTAAGTGGAAAAGTTATTGATTTTGAAGACCACACAATATTTAATGGTAATAAAGTAAAATGTATAGTTATTGAAAATGATTTTAAAGAAACAAATGTAAACAATTTGAAAAAACAAGATAAAATAAATGAAATAACTAAACAAGAATTTATTGAAATATTAAAAAATAATGGAATAGTTGGTTTAGGTGGATCAGGATTTCCAACTTATATTAAATATAATAACGAAAATATTAATACATTAATTGTAAATGCGGTTGAATGTGAACCATATATTACAGCTGATTATTTTATTATTAAAGATAAATGCCAAGAAATATTAGAAGTAATAGATGCTATAATGGAAATAAATAATATAAATGAATCTATAATAGCTGTTAGTTCTAAATCTTTACTAGATATAATCAATAAATATATTGGTACATATTTAAAGATTAAAGTAGTATTAGTTCCAAGTTTATATCCTATGGGTTGGGAGAGAAATTTAATTAAAGAATTAACTAATATTACTTATGATAAATTACCTATTGAAAAGTATATAATTGTAAATAATATTTCAACTATATATGCAATATACCAAGCTTTAAAATTAAATAAACCTTTAACTGAAAGAATAGTTACATTTTCTGGAAATGGATTAAAAAATTCTAAAAATATTTTAGTTAAAATAGGTACACCAGTAAAAGAATTAATTAATTATATAGGTTGTGATAATAAAATTCTTATAGCAGGTGGTCCTATGATGGGAGAAAATGTAGAAGATTTAATCGTTACTCCTGAATTAAATTGTGTCTTAATTTTAAAAAATATAAAAAAAGAAGAAGTTAAAAATTGTTTAAGATGTGGTAAATGTGTAAGTGTATGTCCAGCCAAAATATGTCCTGTTTTAATTAAAGATAATATAAATAATATAGAAAAACTAAAACAATTAAATGCCAACAAATGTATTAATTGTGGTTTGTGTTCTTATATTTGTCCAGCTAAAATAAATGTAAGAGAATCTGTAAGAAAAGCAAAAGAGAAAGTAGGTAAATAATGAAAGGACCATATATAAAAAGTAAAAATAAAACTAGCAAAATAATGTTACATTTAATTATTGCTTTAACTCCAATTATTCTATTTAGTTTTTATAAAAATGGCATTATACCCTATATTAGTAATAGAAATATAATTATTCTATTTAGACCAATTATAATAATATTAGTATCAACCTTATCAACAACACTTTTTGAATTATTATATGTAAAATTATTCTTAAAAGAAAAGGATTTAAAAAAATACTTATTTGATTCTTATAGTTTTATTCCAGGTTTGTTTTTAGGACTTATCTTACCAATTAATACACCAGTATCTTTAGTTATACTAGGTTCTTTAGTTGCTAGTATATTAGGTAAAATGTTATTTGGTGGATTTGGTAATAATATTTTTAATCCTGCTTTGATAGGAAGACTTTTCATTATATCAGTATATGCTAGCGTAATTAGTAGTCATGGAGGATATTTGAATAGTTATGAAATAGATACTATAAGTCATTCTACACCACTTTCTAATGCATCTATAGATAGTATAGGTACATATGATATATTAGTTAAACCATATGGAAACCTTTTAAATTTCTTTATTGGAACTATACCAGGGGCTATCGGAGAAACAAGTGCTTTACTTTGTTTAATAGCTTTTATTTATTTAACAATTACTAAAACAATTAAATGGAAAATACCAGTTTTTTATATAAGTACAGTATTTATATTAACTTATTTAGTTGGAATATTTAATGATTTAGGAATTTGGTATCCTTTATTTCAAATATTAAGTGGTGGGTTATTTTTTGGAGCAGTTTTTATGGCAACTGATCCTGTTACTAGTCCAACTACTATAGCTGGTCAAATAATATATGGTATTTCACTTGGAATACTTACAGTTATATTTAGATATTTAACTCCATACCCAGAAGGTGTTCTTACAAGTATTTTAACTATGAATATGCTAGTGCCTGTTATTGATAATTTATGCTCAAATAGACAAAAAAAAATAATTCTACCATTTATAGTTTTAGCAAGTTTAATTGTAGTTTTACCTTTTATAATTACTTCTAAATATAAAATTGATGAAAAAGATCCTAATTATAGTATTGAAAGTAAAGAAAAAATAGGTTCTAATATTATTTATATTGTAACTGAAAAAGGATATTCTAGTACCATAAAAGCAAAAATAACTATTAATAATTCTAAAATAAAATCTGTAGAAATATTAGAACAAAGTGATAGTTTTTATGAAAAGATAATAGATACAAATTATATAAATAAATTAATATCTGAACAAAATAATCTTGATAATGTTGATACTATTAGTGGTGTTACAATAACTTCTACATCTTTAAAGAAGATGTTTATAAATACTTTAAAAGATTATGGTGATAATTATGAAAGATAAAATAAAAGGTGTAATAGTTTTAACTTTAACAGCTTTAATCTGTTCTAGTATACTTTATTTTATTATGAAAAGTGTAGGTGAAATATGAAAACAATAATAAATGGAATAATAAAAGAAAATCCTACTTTTGTTTTACTTTTAGGATTATGTCCTGCTTTAGCAGTTACAACTAAAGTAGAAAACGCTTATTTAATGGGAATATGTGTTTTAATAGTTTTAATTCTTTCATCATTTGTTGTAACTATTATTAAGAAAATAGTACCAGAAAGTGTTAAAATACCTGTTTATATATTAATAGTTGGAACTATTGTTACAGCTATAGAAATAATATTAAAAAATTATATATCTAACCTATATAAAGTATTTGGAATATATTTACCTTTAATTGTTGTTAACTGTACTATTTTAGGCAGAATATTAACAGTTTATTCAAAAGAAAAAATGAGTTATAGTTTGAAAGATGTATTAGGAATAGGACTAGGATTTACTTTAGCTATAACTTTAATAGCTTTGTTTAGAGAAGTTCTTGGTACTGGTATAATTACACTAATGGATTCTATTAGTTCTATTACTAGATATAGAGCTATTTATAGAATAATACCAACTACTAATATTTTACCAATATCTATTTTAGTAGAACCAGCAGGAGCTTTCTTAACTTTAGGATTATTAATACCACTTTTTAATTATTTAAAAGATAGGAGAAGAGTATGAATTTAATTAATTTATTTATTACAGGTTTACTTACAGAAAATATTATTTTGAGTAAATTTTTAGGATTATGTCCTTTCTTTGGTAGCTCTAATAAAGAAAAGAATGCCTTTTATATGGGAGTAAGTGTTAGTATAGTAGTTATTTTATCTAGTATTTTAATTTATTTAATTTATTATTTTATCTTAGTTCCTACAAATACTACATATTTAAAAACTATTATGTTTATTTTGATTATTGCTTTTATGGTTCAATTAATAGAAATTGTATTAAAAAAATATTTACCTAAAATTCATAAAAATTTAGGTTTATATTTACCTCTTATAACTACAAATTGTGCAGTATTAGGTATAAATTTATTGAATATAAATAATAGTTTTAATTTTATTGAAATTCTTATATATAGTATATCTTCTTCTTTAGGTTTTACATTAGTTTTATATATATTCGCAAGTATTAGAGAAAGGTTAGAAATATCTAATATTCCAAAATACTTTAAAGGAGTTCCTATTGCTTTAATAACTGCTTTTGTTATGTCACTTTTATTTAAAAGGTACATGCCTTTATGATTGCTTTTATTATACTTCTAGTTTTATTTATTTTAACTTGTATTTTATATAGTAAAAATAAGTGTAAAAGTTGTATTAATTGTAATGGATGTAAAAAAGATAGACAAAACTAAATTAATGTTGTCAATTTAATATAGATTAAAATATAGGTATAATAAAAATAGAATGGGATGATTGAAATGAAAAATAAAAAAGGATTTACGCTTATAGAACTTCTAGCAGTCATAATAATATTAGTCATAATAGCTTTAATTACAATACCAATAATAATGAACATAATAGAAAGAGCAAATAAATCAGCATTTAAGGATTCAGCATATGGAATAATAAAAGCTGGGGAGGTTTATTATGCTAATAAATTATTAGACTCAGTTGAAATGACAGAAATAACATTTACATTTCCAGATGCTAAAGGACTAGATATAAAAGGAAGTAGACCTAAAAGTGGTAATATGATTATTACAAAAGAAGGAAAAATAGAATTAGCTATAACAAATGGAAAATATTGTGTAACTAAAGGAATTAATGATAATGATATAACATTAATAGAAAATACTAAAAATTGTATTATACCAATATCGGTAGAGGATATTATATTAAGTGAAACAGAGATAACTTTAAAAGTAAAAGGAAGTAAAAAAATAGATGTAAATATCTTACCTAGTGATGCAACCAATAAAAAATTAAACTGGGAATCCAGTGATAACTTTATAGCTAAAGTAGATAGTGAAGGAAATATAACAGGGATTAGTGAGGGAATAACAACTATTACAGTAACAGTAGATAAAACTAACATAAAAAAAACAATTACAGTAGCAGTAGAAACAAATATCTATAAAGATGAAAGTTTAAATGGAGTAGATCCAGTATTAAAAACGGGAATGATACCAGTAACAATAGAAAATGATGGTACTGTAAAAAAAGCTGATTTATCAAGTAAGTGGTATGATTATAATAATAAAGTATGGGCAAATGCAGTACTAGTAACAGATGAAAGTAGAAGCAAGTATGAAAATACAGATGCAGCATTAGAAATAAATGAAGATGATATTTTAGTTTATTTAACATGGATACCAAGATATAAATATAAATTATGGTATGTAGAAGTATTAGATAAAAATACAAGTAAAGATACAACTAAAGTTCATAGTATCGATATAGTATTTGAAAATAAAAATACCCCTAAATCAAATGGAACAAATAATGGAGAATATTTAACACACCCAGCATTCACTTTTGGAAATGATGAACTAAATGGAATATGGGTAGGAAAATTTGAATCAGGTTATAAAGATGCTACTAAAACATCAGAAGCCGTAGTAGCAAATCCAAATAGTACTAAATTAATAGTAAAACCAAACGTTTATTCATGGAGAGGAATAAATGTAAGTAACGCTTTTAAAATGGTAAAAAGTATGAATAGTACTGATAGTATATTTGGTTTATCAAGTAATAGTGATATTCATATGATGAAAAATACAGAATGGGGGGCAGTAGCCTATTTATCTCATAGTAAATATGGAAAAAATTCAGAAGTTTATATAAATAATTATCAAGGGTATATGACAGGATGTGGAGGAAATTCATCTGGAGAAACTAAAAGTGGAACATGTAAAAATGTTTATGGAAGTAAAACAAATGGAATTTATAACCAAAGTACAACAGGAAATATAAGTGGAATATTTGATATGAGTGGTGGAGCTGAAGAAGCCATTATGGGATATACAACTGGGGCTACCACAAAATATGGTAATAGTGGATTTACAGATTCAACTTTTCCAGAAAATAAGTATGTAGATATATATATATCTACAGTTTATACTCAATATAGTAAGAGAATATTAGGTGATGCAACAGGTGAGATGGGACCATTTTATGCTGATAGTGGAGTACTTGGCTCATGGTATGATGATTATGCTGGAATGGTTAATAATAACACACCTTGGTTTAGTCGAGGTGGAGATGGAGTAGCTGATAAAAACAATCGCAATGGCATATTTACTTTTCAAAATTTTAATGGTAACAACACCAAATCTTTCCGTATAGTTCTTGTATAAAGAAAGGAAACATAAAATGATAGGAATAATAATTATAACAATAACTTCTTTAATCTTAGGAATAATATTAGTATCTATAGATAATGAAGATGAAATACTAAAACATTTACCAGGATTAAATTGCGGAGTATGTGGATTTGGTAGTTGTAAAGGAATGAAAGATGCTATAAATAAAGATAAAAATAATTATTTGAAATGTAAACCTTTAAGAGGAAAAAAGAAAGAAGAACTAGAAAAAATATTAAATATAAAATAAAAATTAATGGACAAAATAAATAATGAATTAAAAATCATATTCTTAATTAGGAGTGTGATTTTTTTGTTAAAAAAATTGTTTAATTTAATTTTTAAAGACTTTTACCTTTTTTCAGCAGCTTATTCTAATAATGTATTTCCAGATCCATTAACTAAACAAGAGGAAGATGAATATGTTAGTAAAGCTAAATTAGGTGATAAGGATGCTAGAAATAAACTTATTGAACATAATCTTAGATTAGTGGCCCACATTGTAAAAAAATATGATAATAGAAAAGAAGATGTTGATGATTTAATAAGTATTGGTACAATAGGATTAATTAAAGGGGTTGATAGTTATTCATATAAACATGGAACACGTATTACTACTTATTGTGCTAGATGTATTGAAAATGAAATACTTATGTATTATCGAAGTGATAAAAAAAATAATAAAAATATTAGTATAAATGAATCAGTAGGTTTTGATAAAGATGGTAACGAAATAACATTTTTAGATATTTTAAAAACACCTAAACCTGATTTTGCTTTAGATATCTACAAACAGAATCATGTAAAAGCATTAAAAAAATACTTTAATATTTTAAGTGAAAGAGAAAAAGAAATAATTATAAAAAGATATGGATTAAATGATGAAAAAGAAAAAACACAAAAAGAAATAGCTGCTGACTTAGGTATTTCTAGAAGTTATGTATCTCGCATTGAAAAAAGAGCGCTTACTAGAATGCTTAGAGAATTTATAAGAAATAAAGATATAGATTAATATAATAAAAATGTAAAGCCTACTTCTTTTGATATATTAGTAATAAAATAACTATAAAATGTTATGTTAGATAAAATTATTAATTTATTAAATTTAAACAAGATATTTATAATAAAGCAATTATATCAATAGTAAATAAGACAGTATCAAAGTTTATAATTAACCTATTTTAATCTTAAACATATACTAGTGTTAGGGAGGAATAATATGGTTAATTTTTCAGATAGCTTTTTTAATAAAATAGAAAAGAAAACTAATGTAAATAAACAAACTATTCTTGACTTAGCTAGTAAACTTCAACAATCAGATTTAAAAAATGAAGCAACACTAAGAGAAATAATAAGGGAACTTGGTACAATGACAGGAAAAGAAGTTTCTAAAGAAAAAGAAGACAAAATAGTAAGTGCTGTTGTAAATGAACAGGTACCAAAGGATTTAAATAAATTTATATAGAATTTAGAAATAAATTCTTTTTTTATACATAACAATTAACTATTCTTCATATATTTTAATGAATTATGGAAAGTAGGGATTAAATGGAAAAATTAGATATTATTAAAAGTATTACAGAACGAACTGGTGGAGAAATCTATTTAGGAGTAGTAGGAGCTGTTAGAACAGGTAAATCAACATTTATAAAAAAGGTTATAGAAAATTTAGTTGTTCCTAATATTGAGGATGAATATGAAAGAAAAAGGGCTCTTGATGAAATACCACAAAGTGCTCAAGGAAAAACAATAATGACAACCGAACCTAAATTTGTGCCTTCTAATGCAGCTCAAATAAAAATAGATGACTTTTTTACTAATGTACGTTTAGTAGATTGTGTTGGTTATGTTATACCAAACTCTAAAGGATATGAAGATGAAAACGGCCCTAGAATGGTTAAAACACCTTGGTATGATGAACAAATACCATTTATAGAAGCAGCAGAAATAGGAACAGAAAAAGTAATCAAGGATCATTCTACTATTGGTATTGTAGTAACAACCGATGGATCGATTGGTGAAATTAGTAGAAATGATTACCTAGAAGCAGAACAAAGAGTAATTGATGAGCTAAAAGAAATAGGAAAACCATTTATAGTTTTACTAAATTCAACTCATCCAATGCTACCAGAAACAGAGCGTTTATCTGAAAACATGAGGGAAACTTATAATGTACCAGTACTTCCTATTAGTGTTGAAAATATGACAGAAAGAGATATCTATAATATTTTAAGAGAAGCTTTATATGAATTTCCAGTTTTAGAAGTAAAAGTAGATATGCCAGATTGGATAGCATGTCTATCACCAAATAATTGGCTTAAAAAAGTATATATAGAAAAGATAAAAGAAAGTGTAGTGGAAGTAGATAAATTGAGAGATATTGAAAGTATTACTAATCATTTTATAGACTCAGAATATATAAGTAAAGCATATCTTTCAGATGTTAACACATCAACAGGGGAAGTTACAATTACTTTACAAGCACCACCAGAACTTTATAATCAAGTTTTAAAAGAAATTATAGGAATAGATATTACTAGTAAATCTCAATTATTGTCACTATTCCAAGATTATAATGAAGCCAAAGTAGAATATGATCAAATAAAAGCAGCGCTTAAAATGGTAAAACAAACAGGGTATGGAGTAGCAGCACCATCTATTATGGATATGAAATTAGAAACCCCAGAAATACTTAAACAAGGAAGTCGTTATGGTATTAAACTAAAAGCAGTCGCACCTTCAATTCATATGATTAGAGTAGACGTTGAATCAACATTTGAACCAATCATAGGGTCAGAACTTCAAAGTAAAGAACTGATTAATTCCTTAATGAGAGATTCAGAAGAAGAAACTGGAAATATTTGGAAAAGTGAAATATTTGGTCGTAGTCTAGATAGTATTGTACAAGAAGGAATTCAAGCTAAACTATCACTTATGCCAGACAATGCTAGATATAAACTACAACAAACACTAACTAAATTGGTTAATAAAGGTTCAGGAAACTTATTTGCGATAGTTTTATAAAATAATCTTAGGATTATTTTTTTACACCACATTTACAAGCATCCATAAAGTGTTATTGACAAAAATTATATAAAAAGTATAATGGTATTAAAGGGATATACAATGTGAGGTGTTATGATGAAATGTGACAAATGTGGTACACCAATAATACCAGGTGAAGATACTTGCCGTATTTGTGGTACTAAAGCAAATGTTTTAAAAAGAAGAGTAAGTCCAGATATTATAGACTTACCAGATGATGAAGAAACTATTTCTAATGATTTACCAGACTTACAAGATATAATCAGCTGTTTGGGGCGTGCTGATATTGATCAGGAAGACTATGAAAATATGATTTATGATAAAGTGGAAGAAACAGAATTAATTATGGATAAACCACAAAAAAACACTGGTAAAGAACAAATAGAATTGAAAGAAATGGAAGATAAAAAGAAAATATTAGATACAGTTGAACCTAGAAAACCAAGATTAAACAAGACTAAAAAAGGATTAAAAAATGGTAAAATAACGATTAATACAGCTGTAATTATTTTAACATTAGTTTTATTTTGCTCTATATTAATGAATATTTGTCTATTTATTGTAAAAGGTAATTCTAAAGCAAAAAAAGATAATACACCAGTAGAAGAAAAGGTAGTTTACTCTAAAGTTTCTTATGATAATTATAAAATAACAATTCCTTCAACCTGGATAATAGAACAAAAAACTAATAATTTATTAATTTATGATGAAACTGAAAATTGGTCTGCTAGTATGCAAATTGTAAAAAATGCTAACTATGATGATTTTGTTCCTAATAAGGATAAATTAGTAGAATCTTTAGGAAATTTAAAATATCAATTTACAAGTAATTACTCTAAAAAAGTGGATAAAAAGGAATACTACTTATTTAAAGGTAAATACTATGATTATAGTGTTTATGTTATAGTTACTGAACTTGATGATAATCAAATAATAACAGCTGATTTAAAATTTAAAGGAGAAGTAGATGACATATTACTTAACGATATTTTAGTTTCTATGGGTTCTTTAAAAGAAAAAGCAACTGATAGTTTATTTAAAGATAATTTTGAATTTAATGATATAAGTAATCAAGTAGGGGATATTAGTAAAAATCAAGAATAATTTAAAATAAATAGAATATAATAAAAAGGAAATGTCAAAAGACTTTTCCTTTTTTCTAAAAACTATTGACATTTAAATCATTATATTTTATAATTACTTACGTAACTTATGTTACATGCTCAATTAGCTCAGTCGGTAGAGCAAACGGCTGTTAACCGTTGGGTCGTAGGTTCGAGTCCTACATTGAGCGCCATGCCTGATTAGCTCAGTCGGTAGAGCAAACGGCTGTTAACCGTTGGGTCGTAGGTTCGAGTCCTACATCAGGCGCCACTTTGAATTAAACTTCTTCGGAAGTTTTTTAAATTTATTGACTTTTTATAGTCACTATTTTATAATTATATACATAGGCAATGATTAAGAAAAGTAATGATAAAAACTAATTTAAGCGAGTTAGGTATGGTGGAAGCTAACAATCAAGATTATCATGAAAAACACTTAGGAGTCATTTAGTCGAAATAATAGTAGGCTAAATCGGAAGTAATCCGTTATCATATTATTAGACTAATTGTCGTAAAGAGATTATATTTTTAATATAATAATATGGGTGGTACCGCGGATATAACAGTAATTCGTCCCAATAGGGATTTTGATTACTGTTTTTTTAAGGAGGAAAAAATGCAAAAATTTACAGAAAAAATGGTAGTTGATTATGCTGATAAACTACTAATAGGTTTAAAAGAAGAAGAGATTAAAATGGTTCTTGATGAATTTGAGATTATTGATAATCAAATAGACTTAATAAATAAAATACCAAATATTGATAAAATAGAACCAATGACACACTGCTTAGATAATTTTGAATATATTTTAAGAGAAGATGTAAAAGAAGAATCTATTGATATTGATGAATTATTACAGAATTGTGATTCAACTTTTAATAGAGAGATAAAAGTACCAAAGGTGGTGGAATAAATGGAATATATGAATAAAACTATAGAAGAAATACATGAATCTTTAATAAATGGTGAAGTAACTGTAAAAGAGTTAATCGAAGAATCATTAAAAAAATCCCATGAAGTAAATGATAAATGTAATGCATTTGTAACAATTTTAGATGATGCTAAAGAGGTAGAAGTAACTGATAACTTGCTTTCTGGAATACCTTATGGAATAAAAGATAATTATAGTACTAAAGGTATACTTAGTACAGGTTCATCTAATACTTTAAAAGATTATATTCCATTTTTTACAGCAACCGCAATTAAAAATTTAGAGAAAGCTCATGCTATTGCTGTTAATAAAACAGTATTAGACGAATTTGGTATGGGAGGAACTGGAACAACTGGACATACTGGTGTTGTAAAAAATCCTTGGGATTTATCTCGTATGTGTGCAGGATCTTCAGCTGGAAGTGCCTCAGCTGTAGCAGCAGGAGTTTATCCATATGCAACAGGTAGTGATACAGGAGACTCTATTCGAAAGCCCGCTGCATATACAGGAACTGTTGGATATAAACCGACTTATGGAATGATTTCAAGATATGGTTTATTTGCCTTCGCATCTAGTTTAGATCATTGTGGAGTTATAACTCGTAGTGTTAAAGATGCAGCTATCGTTGTAGATAATATGAAAGGTATTGATAAAAATGATATGACTAGTTGGGATTCTTCTAATATTCACTTATATGACTCAATTGATAGTAATATAAAAAATAAAAAACTTTGTTATATAAAAGAACTTTGTAATATAGAAAACTATCCAAATGCTAGTGATGAGTTAAAAAAACACTTAGAAAATTTTAAACAAACTATAAATAAATGTAGAGAAATTGGTATGGAAGTAGAAGAGGAGAGTGTTGATAAAACTTTATTAGAGGCTATTGCTTCTACATATGTAGTAATTTCCTGTGCTGAGGCAACTTCTAACATGTCTAATTTAACTGGTATTATATTTGGACCAAGAGGTGAGGGAAAAAACTATATTGAAATGATGAAAAACTATCGTACAGAAGGATTTTCGCCACTTATTAAAAGAAGATTTGTTATAGGATCATATGTATTACAAGCAGAAAATAAGGATAAATATTTCCATAACGCTCAGAGAGTAAGGAGATTAATAGTTGATACTTGGAATAAACTATATGAAAAATATGATGCCATTATTTTACCAGTTGGAAGTGGACCAGCCAAACATTTGGATGGAAGCCTTGATATTTTAGATAAAAATACTAGTGCTTTAGAAGAACACTTACAAGTAGGTAATTTTGGAGGATTCCCTTCAATTACCATTCCAAATGGTTTTGTAAATAATTTACCAGTAGGAGTTAATATTACAGGAAAATGTTATGATGATATTAATGTTTTAAATATTGCATATGCTCTAGAAAATAGTATGAACTATAAAAATCAAATTGCAAAGGAGGTAAAATAATGGATAAATATAAAGTAATTATTGGACTTGAAATGCACTGTGAAATAAGTGAAACTAATACTAAAGTATTTTCAAGTGCTGAAAACTCTTATAATGATACTCCAAATTCTAATGTAAGACCTCTTGATATGGCTTTTCCAGGAACACTTCCTGTAGTTAATAAAGAAGCTGTAAAAAAAGCCTTAATGATAAGTATTGCTCTAAATTGTAAACAACCAGAATATTTATATTTTGAAAGAAAAAACTATTATTATCCAGATCTGCCAAAAGGTTTTCAAATAACTCAAGAAACTAAACCAGCTCCTATAGGAATATATGGAGAATTAGTATATGAATGTAATGGAGAAAAAAAGAAAGCAAGAATTAATAATATTCACCTAGAAGAAGATGCTGCCTCTACTGATCATCATACAACATTTTCAACAATTGATTATAATAGAGCTGGGGTACCTTTATTAGAACTTGTAACAGAACCAGATTTTCATTCATCTGATGAAGCAGTATCTTTTCTAGAGGCAATGAGAAGTATATATAAATATGCTAATGTTAGTGAAGCAGATAGTAGAAAAGGACAAATTAGATGTGATGTTAATGTATCAATTATGGATGCTAATTTGGATGAAACAGATCCTAAAAACTATGGAACTAAAGTAGAAATAAAAAATGTCAATTCATTTAGTGGTGTAAGAGATGCTATTAACTATGAAATAAAAAGACAAATAGAATTGAAAGAAACTAATAAATATGATGAAATGACTCAACAAACTAGACGTTTTGATGAGACAAGTATATCAACTATTTATATGCGTAGTAAAGTAGATGCTATTGATTATAAATATTTTGTAGAACCAAATATACCAAAATTTAAAATAGATCCTAATTGGATAGAAGAAATAAAAACATTAATTCCAACATTCGCTTTACAAAGAAAAGAAAATTATATTAATAATTATAATTTATCTGATTATGATGCTACTATTTTAGTTAAAGAAAAAGAAGTTTCAGATTATTTTGAAGAAACTATTAAATTAGGTTGTAATCCTAAGAGTAGTGCTAATTGGCTTACAAGTATTATTTTAGGTCATTTAAACAAATATGAATTAAGTATTAAAGACATTTATTTAACACCAGCTATGTTAGTCGATTTAATTAAAATGATTGATGATGGCAAAATTTCTTCTAAACAAGGAAAACAAGTTTTTTATAAAGTTTTAGAAGATAAAAAAGAACCAGCTGAAATTGTTAAAGAACAAGGAATGGAACAAATAGGTGATGAGGAAACTATTAGGGAAATAGTTGTACCAATTATTGAACAACATCTAGAATTGATAGAAGAATATCGTAAAGGTAGAAATGTATTTGACTTCTTTGTGGGTCAAGTAATGAAACAAACTAGAGGTAAAGCTAATCCTAGTACAACAGCTAAAATAATTAAAGAAGAAATAGAAAAAAGGTGATAAAATGAAAGATTTAAAAGAAGTATACCAAACTTATGAAAAACTTTTTAATCAAGAAATAACTTTACAAGGTTGGATTAGAAACCATCGTAAACAAAAAGATATTGGCTTTATCGACTTTAATGATGGAACTTATTTTAAAGGAGTACAACTTATATATGATAATAATTTAAAAGATTTTCAAGAAGTACAAAAATTACATATTGGTTCTGCTATAACAGTAACTGGAATATTAATTAAATCATTAAAAGAAAAACAGCCATTTGAAATAATGATTAAAACTATTAAATTAGAAGGAGATTGTCCAGATGATTATCCTATTCAACCAAAAAGACATACAAGAGAATTTTTAAGAAGTCTTGCCTATCTTCGTCCTAGAACTAATCTTTTTAGTGCTGTATTTAGGGTAAGAAGTATAGTAGCTGAAGCAATTCATAACTATTTTCAAGAAAATAATTATGTTTATGTTCATACACCTTTAATTACTACAACTGATTGTGAAGGTTCAGATCAAATGTTTAAAATAACTACTTTTGATTATGATAATATGCCTAAAGATGATAAAGGATTAGTAGATACATCTAAAGACTTATTTGGTAAAAAAACTTATGTTACAGGGACAGGTCAACTTCATGGAGAAGCATTTGCAATGGCATTTAAAAAAATTTATACATTTGGTCCAACATTTAGAACAGAAAATTCAAATACTAAAACACATGCTAATGAATTTTGGATGATTGAACCAGAAATAGCATTTTGCGATTTAAATGGGCTTATGAATATTGAAGAAGAAATGCTTAAATATATTGTTAGAGATGTATTAGAAAAATGTCCTGAGGAAATTAATTTCTTTGATGAGTTTGTTGAAAAAGGTTTAAAAGAAAAATTAACTAAATTAGTTAATTCTAGTTTTGTTAGAATAACTCATCATGAAGCTATTGACATATTAACTAAAGCTAATATTAAATGGGAATTTGAACCTAACTATGAAAGTGATATAGCTAAAGAACATGAAAAATATATAACAGAATACTTTAATAGTCCTGTATTTATTACTGATTGGCCAAAAGATATTAAAGCTTGGTATATGAAAGTAAATGAAGATGGAAAAACAGTTGCTGCTGTTGATCTTGAAGTACCTGGAGCAGGAGAACTTATGGGTGGTTCACAAAGAGAAGAAAACTATGATAAACTACTTAAACGTATTAAAGAAATGAATGTTTTAGAAGAACCAGTAGATTGGTTTTGTAATTTAAGAAAATATGGTGGTTGTTATCATTCTGGGTTTGGTATGGGCTTTGAAAGATTGATTATTTATTTAACAGGTGTAGAAAATATTAGGGATGTTATTCCTTTCCCAAGAACACCTAAAAACTGTGATTATTAGGATAACATATGAATAGATATAGAGATCATATTTTAGGAAAAATAACAGAAAAAGATATAAATAATCAAGTTTTAATATCAGGATGGGTATATAATATAAGAGATCATGGTGGAGTAATATTTGTTGATTTAAGAGATGAATCAGGAGTAATTCAATTAGTTAGTAACGATGAAAAAATATTTGATAATTTAACACGTGAATCAGTTATTAAAGTAACAGGTAAAGTTAGAAAAAGAAACGAAGAAGATTATAATAATCACATAAAAACAGGTACTATTGAAGTACTTGTAAATTCATTAGAAATATTAAGCAAAGCTCCAAATGAATTACCATTTGAAATAATGACATCAACTAATGTTAATGAAGAATTAAGATTAAAATATCGTTATTTAGATTTAAGAAATGAAAAGGTTCATAATAATATTATTTTTAGATCAGAAGTTATAAAGTTTTTAAGAGAAAAGATGAATTCTTTAGGATTTACTGAAATTCAAACACCAATTTTAACTGCATCTTCTCCAGAAGGAGCTAGAGACTATGTTGTTCCATCTAGGAAATATCATGGTAAATTTTATGCTTTACCTCAAGCTCCTCAAATATTTAAACAATTATTAATGGTATCTGGATTTGATAAATATTTTCAAATTGCTCCTTGTTTTAGAGATGAAGATGCTAGAAGTGATAGAACACCAGGTGAATTTTATCAATTAGATTTTGAAATGGCTTTTGCTGAAGATAAAGATGTATATGAAGTAGCTGAGGAAATACTTTATGATACATTTACTAAATTTAGTAAAAAGCAAGTAAGCCCTAAACCATTTAAAAAAATAACTTATAAAGAAGCTATGTTAAAATATGGTACTGATAAACCAGATTTAAGAAATCCACTAGAAATAATAGATTTAACAGATATATTAAAAGATACAACATTTAAACCATTTCAAAAGTCTACTATTAGAGGCATAAAAGTAGATAATATATCATCTAAACCTAACTCTTGGTTTAATGAATTAGTTGAATATGCTAATAGTATTAAAATGCCAGGTATTGGTTACATTAGTTTAGAAGAAGATGGTTCATTTAAAGGACCTATCGATAAATTTTTAACAGAAGAAGAAAGAAATAATTTAATTAAAAAAGCTGATTTAAAAATAGGTAGTGTATTATTTTTTATAGCTGATAGAAAAGAACTAAAAGCATCTACTAATGCAGGTTTAATTAGAAGTGAATTAGGAAGAAAATTAGAAATAATTGATAAAAATAAATTTGAATTTTGTTTTATAGTAGATTTTCCTATGTATGAATTTGATGAAGAATTAGATAAATATGTATTTACTCACAATCCATTTTCGATGCCTCAAGGAGGAATGGATAGTCTGTTAAATGAAAAAGTAGAAGATATTTTAGCTTATCAATATGATGTGGTTGTAAATGGAGTAGAACTTTCTAGTGGCGCTGTTCGTAATCATGATATTGAAATAATGAAAAAAGCTTTTTCTATAGCTGGTTATGATGAAGAAGAATTAAAAACAAAATTTAAAGCGCTTTATAATGCCTTTCATTTTGGAGCACCACCTCATGCTGGAATGGCACCAGGGATTGATAGAATGATTATGCTTTTAAAAGATGAACCTAATATTAGAGAGGTCATTCCTTTTCCTATGAATAGTAGTGCTCAAGATGTTATGATGTCATCTCCTAGTGAACTTTCAGAACAACAACTAAGAGAAGTTCATATAAAAATAAGATAAAAACTTGATTTTTAGTTAAAAATAAAGGAAAAAATCAAAAAAATCATCAAAATATATTGCATTTATAAATAAAAAATGATATTCTTTAATTGTAGGCAAGATAGCTTATGACATATAGGAGGTAAATTAAAATGTCAAAAACAGATTTAGTAAATTATATGGCTGAAGAAACTGGTTTAACTAAAGCAGATGCATCTCGTGCATTAGAAGCTATGATCAGTGGAATCACAAAAGGATTAAAAGAAGAAGGAAAAGTAACATTAACAGGATTCTGTACTTTTACATCTAAAAAGAAAGATGCTAAAGTAGGACGTAATCCAAGAACTGGAGAAGCTGTTAATATTCCTGCGAGAATGGCTGTAACAATTAAGGCTGGTTCTAAATTAAAAGACGCTTTAAACTAAAAGGCATAAGCCTTTTTTTATTTATAAGGAAAGTGCGTTAGAAAGCGTAACAAAAAAACATTCACTAA
>CANSFI010000001.1 GCA_947646095.1 uncultured Mycoplasmatota bacterium | reverse complement strand
ATAGAGAGTATTATTATTACTGCAAGTAATTCTATAAGTGTAAATCCTTTCTTTTCATATCCAATCCTCCTATCTTTATTAATTATAACATAATTTTTTATTAAAAATTTAAAATATAACATAAATTTAAAAATTTTGTAATAAAAAAGTTTAGTTTTTGACAAAAAACCTTAATTTTAGGCATATATGTAAAGTTTTAAGGTTAGTTTACTACTAATTTACTACTTTTCAAAGTGAAAACATAAGAAATTATAACAATTTATAAAAATATCCTTCAAAAACAAAAACGCGTAAACGCTTATAAATACAGGTTATAACGCTATTTGAGAACTTATAAAAATATACTCACAAAAATGCAATATTTTTAATATAAAAAACAAATACTCATTTAATTGTCATTTTAGTTATTTAACTTAGTTTAAATTAAATCCAAATATTATAAATTTGATTTGCGTCTTTTTTACCAATAATTAAGTTTTCTAATTCTTTTATAATCTTTTCTTTATTTCTTCTTTCAATCAAATGATTGTTATCTAATATTTCGAAAATATTCAAGCAGAATTCACATGAAAGGTTAGTTTTGTTTTTTTTAAATATTTATAAATTATTGTTTATTAATTTTCACCATACATTTTTCCTTTAGAATCAAGTTGTATTTCATATCCATATTGAAATATATAAGCAATACTGAATAAAAATAGTATTTCAATTAAACTAAATAATTCAAATCCAATATTTAAATCTATCCTAAATATTATTTCAAATATTACTTCAATAATACTTGGTAAAATAGTAACTAATATCATTAAATAAGCTATTTTCTTTATATAACTCACATTTTCTAATTTAAATGGTGTATCACCTTTATTAATGTTTTCAAACAAATTTTCTAGTGATTTTAGCATAGTTCTAATTAAAACTAAGCTTATAATCAAAAATATAAACCCTATTTCTACATATCCTAACAAAACATACTTTGAATTATTTTCTAAAATTTCTTTTGTTTTTTCAATGATTTTTTGATTACTTATATCATCAACCACTTGATTATTTATTTTTACAGTGATTTTGTTGTTATTTTTTATAAAGGAAATTTTGTCATCTATATGACTAAATCTTATTTCATTATCAACTACTTCAATTTTATTTATAATAATTCCTAAGATAATCATAGATACAAAAATGATAGGTATACATGTGGTAACTAAAATTTTACCTATTTTAGCAATAACAGCTATTGTTTTACTCAAAACTTTCATTTTATTTTGTTGCTCTTTTTTGAATTTAACTATATTCATTTTAATTTCATCATCTAATGAATCGACATCTAAAATATTATCATTTACTAAGTTATTAATGCCACAGTGGAATATTTTACACAGTTCTAAGATGTTATTCATTTCAGGATAAGCATCACCTGTTTCCCACTTACTAACACTTTGTCTTGAAACATGCATTTTTTCAGCCAATTGTTCTTGTGATAACTTTTTGATTTTCCTTAAGTTTCTTAAATTTTCACCAAATTTCATTAGATTTCCTCCTCTCATAGTTAAATTCTATTACTCATTATTAAATAATTCTATCAACTTTGAGTTGCATTTTATAAAAGTCTTTATAAGTTTTACATATACCATCATTATTTTCTACATAATGATTTAATTCATAAATATTACTAATTTGTTCCAAATGTTCATCATCAATGATAAATTTATATATTATTTCATATTATTTTACTACTTCTCAATATTTTATACCATTCATAATTATTTCTAGTGATAATTAAAAATTTTCTTTAAAAGGTATTATAATTGAACTTTAATTACTAAATAATTATTATAATATTTTGCACTAATTTTTCCACCATTTAAATCTATTAATTGTTTAGCTATAGATAATCCAATGCCATTAGATTTTTTAGCATTTCTAATAGTGTAATATCTATTAAATATTCTTTCTAAATTTACTTTATCTATCTTATTTGTTTTATTTGAAAACTCTATTAATCCATTACTAAACATTATTACATTAAAATCATCTTCGCTATATTTAACAGCATTCGATATGATGTTTTCAAATATTCTTTTAAGCATATTTTCGTTAAACAATCTAAAAACCTTATCATTACATATATTTATATTTGGAGTAATATTGTATTTTTTAAATAAACTATAAAAACTTATAAGTGTTTCTTCTAAAACAGCATTTATACAAATATTTTCTCTTTTTATTTCATTTTGAATATCTAAACTTTTTGAAAAATCAAAGAGTTGTTCTGTTAATTCTGTTAAATCTTTTACTTTACTATCAATAATATTCAAATATTTTATTTGTTTATCATCAAGATTATCATTATCCATTAAATCAAGATAACCTCTTATAGCTGTAAGAGGTGTTCTTAAATCATGTGAAATGTTTGTTATTGATGATTTGAGTTCGCCATTTCCATTTTTATATTCAAGTTCTAGTTTTCGTAATTTTTTTAAGTTTTTATTTAATGAAATTACAAATTTTTTTAAATTGTTTTCATTTGTACTAATGGTAATCAAATTATTTGTATCTGATTTTAAAATCTTTGATAAAGATTCACCGATATTCTTTATTTCATTTTTCGTTATCAAAATTTTGATAATTAAAAATATTGAAATACATGACACTATTAAAAATAAATAAAACCAGATACTCATAATAATCACCTACTCACTTTAATTCTTTTTTCTTGAATAACAGTAATCCACTACCTGTAAACACTACTATAATACCGATTGAATATACTAACAGAATTCCTAAATTTGATTCTCTTTCTGGTATTTGTAATGTTTGTCCAGATGGAATTATATCAATTAATGTCTCATACACTTTTCTTTTTTCTGGACTTGGATATTTAGGATTGTATTCCTCTTTAAATTGATTTTCTCCATTTACAAGTGTAGCAATTTGAATATATTCTGGTGTATTTAAAACATTAAAACAGTATGTTGTGAAAAGCATCATACCAAATACTACTAGAATTGTGGTAATTGCTATAATTGTTTTATTAGAGCATAGCATTGCAATAAAAGTAAATATACTAGAATAAGCAATAATTGTAAATGACACAACAAATATTCTCATTAAAATTAATGATATGGAAATAGTTCCACTTCCAAATAATAGAAGTCCAATTGCTAATGTTACTATTAAAAACAACGCGTAAAAAAATAAACTTACAATAGAAGAAATGATGAAATTAGATAAATAAATATTTCCTCTTTTATGACCTATACTAATTTTATTCCTAATCGCTCCATCTGAATATTCAGCTCCTAAAAATAAACTTATAAATACGGCAATAACTATTCCAATTAATGGTGGATAACTAAGGAGAAGTGTTCCCATTTCAACTGTTTCCCCATATGTTTTCATATTTCCGTATTGCCCGTTTATTAAAACTAAAGCAAAACCAATACTAAAAATAGAAAGTAACCAAAATATTTTATTTTTTCGAAGTCGTGTAAATCCAGCATTTAATAATTTAATCATTATTAACACCTCCAATTAAATTCATATAATAGTTTTCTAAAGATTCTTCTTGCTCATGAATATCATCTGCTATTAAATTTTTCTTGGATAATTCACTCACGAATTTTGACAAATTATATTTTCCATAAACATTTATAGTTTGACTGTCCATTACTTCATAAGGCATTTTATTTTCTTCAAAATACTTAACAAATTCTTTTGTATCATTTACTTTCAATATTATTTTGTGTTCCATCTTTTTCATTAGTTCTTCACTTGTAATTTCCTCTATAATAGAACCACTATCTAAAAAACCATAATGAGTTGCTATTTTAGATAATTCGTCTAGATAATGACTAGATATTAAAATAGTAATTCTTCTTTCTTTATTTAATTTTAATATCAACTCTCTTATTTCTATAATTCCTTGTGGATCAAGCCCATTGATTGGTTCATCTAAAATAAGTAGGTCTGGATTATTAGCGAGACTTATAGCAATTCCTAATCTTTGCTTCATCCCTAAAGAAAAGTTCTTTGCTTTTTTCTTCCCAGTATTCTCTAGTCCTACTAATTTGAGTAGTTCATCAATACCATCAAGACTTGGCATTCCTACCAATTTATATTGTTCGATTAAATTATCTTTAGCTGTCATCTCTCCATAAATAGATGGAGTTTCAATAATTGCTCCTATTCTCTTTCTAACACTTGTTATATTACTACTACTATTATCTACACCATAAATAGTATAACTTCCATTTGTAGGTTTTTGCAGTCCACAAATTATTCTTATAAGTGTAGTTTTGCCTGCACCATTTTTTCCAATAAGTCCATATACAGCACCTTTTTCAATATGAATATTGGTATGATTTAATGCTCTAAAATCATTATATTTTTTTTCAAGATTATTTGTTTGTAAAATTATCTCCATAATCCCTCTCCTTCCCAATATTCATTTTAGTAAAAATTTGTTAAGAAAATAGTTAAGAAATTATTAAAATTTTGTTAAGATTTATTCTTTTATTTTAAAACCTATACCCCAAATAGATTCAATATATTCAACTTCTGTATAATCCCTAATTTTTTTTCTTAAGTTGCTTATATGTACCCTTAAAGAATTCTCATCACAGTCCTCTGTATCTATACTTATTAAATCTAATAGTTTGTTTTTAGTAATTACTTGTGGTTGATTTAAAATAAGTTGCTTTAATATTGCATATTCTGTTTTTGTTAATCCTATTTTTATATTATTTAAAAATAATGTATGATTATCAGGTAGTAATTCTAAATCTTTATATTTTAAAGTTGTAGAGGTATTTGATTTATTTTTTGTTCTTAATTGTACCTTTATTCTTGCGAGTAATTCTTTAGAATCAAAAGGTTTTGTAATATAATCATTAGCACCAGCCAATAAACAATTAACTTTATCTTCACTAGATATTTTTGCACTCAATACTATTATTGGTATATCATTAACTTTTTTTATTATTTCTTCACCACTTATAGCTGGTAACATTAAATCTAAAATAATTAAATCATACTTTTCTTTTTCTAGTAAAAGTAATGCTTCAGTTCCAGAATAGGCATTATAAGTAATATAGTTTTCTTTTTTTAATAATTCTTCTATTACATTATGAATGTTAATATCATCTTCAACAATTAAAATTTTTTTCACAATATCACCTCTAGAAATTTTTTATAATTAATTACTTTTATAATTTATACTATATTTAATAACTTTAAATGCTATTAATAGTATGTGCAGTAATAATTGTATAACTATATGAATTAATAGTTATTATTATATTATCAATTTCACAATACCAATTCTTACCTTGTTTATAAATATTACAGTTTTTATCTAAAATCTTATTTTTACAATATTTAACTACATCATTATTATTTAATTTAAGATTTTTCTTAATTCTATCAACTCCCATAACAGTTGTATGAATTTTATCTATATTTTTTAATAATACTTTTTTATCCATATGTTATAACCTCATTCAAATATAATCTTTAATTATTTATATTTTTAGTTTTATTTTTTCGTGATTTTGATAAAGGTGTAACTCTCTCTATTTTTGATACAATCCTTTTAGAAAATTCACTATCATCTATATCTAGAATATAGCACTCCTTAGCACCATCATATGGGTACCCAACATTTGAAATATCCATATCCTCCTTTATAATATCTAATTTTTTAACAAAAACAATATTATTACATACAGTAATAACTGGTTTATTATTAACATAAACCATATATTCTCCAAACATCTTTTTATATCTAATATCACCAATACCAGATACTTGCTCACATACATATTCTATAAATTCTTTATTTGTTGCCATACAGCCTCCTTAATTATTTTTGCTAAAGTACTATGAAAATGTAATACTTGTTTTCTAATTATTTTTGATATAAACTCCATATGTAATATTGTTATAGAAATATCTTTCTTAATCATTATAAAACTTCATCATAAAATATGCAATAACAAACATTATGACTAATATAATTACTAACACTATTTGAAGTAATAACGATCTTAAATAAATAATATTTATTAATAAATGCATCTACTTACTTTATAAGTTAGATTTTGACTTTTTATTCAAATAAGTTTTTTTAAATTTTATAATTATTGTAATAAATAATATTAGCCCTACAACAATTATAAATATACCAACTATTACATTTATTTTTAATAATATAATTCCTAAAAATATAATAATAGAAATGGTAAATAAGAAGAATGAAACAATTATAAAAATTAGTAAGTATCTAATTATTTTTGGGACTTTTTTATTAGTACTAAGGTAAATACTTCCTTCTAAAATGAGTTCTATTAAAAATTCAAATATAAGTTCCACCTAAAATCATTTCATAAACTGTACAAATAATAATTTAAATAAAATACTTGCCTTTTAATTTTTTATCATATAAATACTATTTATTAAATTACTTGTACCTTTTATATTTAATGACTTTATAAATGCCACATACTATAAAATATAATACATCTTTTAATAAATTTAAACAATTTTAAATAAAAAATATATTATAATAATTATTACATTTAATGTAAGTTTGTAATTTATTGAACAAAAAACAATTACAATATCATCATGTAATTATTTTTATTATTATATTATTTAAGTAATAAATAAAATCTCTTAAATAATATGAAATCTAATATTTTAAATATTATAAAGAGACAATAAACAACAATATGTAATTATAAACATATGTTTTTAAGCAAATTTTTGTTTTTTTCTAGAAAAATAGTTTGTAATTATAATAAACCCAATTGAAAATAAAATTATAACAGCCATATTTATTATAATTGGTTTCATAGTATCGAAATTAAATATTTCCATTGTTTTTAATAATTCATTAGTCTTTATATACCAATATGATGGTAAAAAGTGGGCTATTTTAATTACAGAATCTGGTAACCATTCCATTGGAACAAAAGCTCCACATAAAAAACTTGAACCAAGTGCTACAACATTTACAATTCCATTTATAGCATCTTTACTATTTATTAAATTAGCAAGTAAAAACGCAAGTGTCAAAGCACATATTGTAAATATAAATGAATTTATAATACAAATTAATCCATGTATACTAAACATGATATCACCTAGTAAAACTAAACTTAATATCACATAGAAAAACCACAATATTAATGCAAATAAACTATTGGAAATAAGTAAATTACGATTAATTTTTTTATAATTAGTACTGCTTATTATTGTTCTTTTTCTAATTTTTTCATCTTTAAAACTCGATAAAATTAAACATATTACATAGACACATCCAGCTAAAATACTATAATTAGAAAAATTATAAAATAAAGTTACTTTAGATAGACTGTCAGTATCTAATTTAGATGTTATTTCTGCTTTAACTTCCTTAGATAAAGTATTGTTGATAGATTCAATAATATCGTCTTCATTATCTAAAATAGAATTATAAATATTTGCGACTTTAAGATATCTTTCTAACATCATTTCAGCTAAACTAGCTTGATAATCGCCAGTAGTTTTAATTTCTATTTGAGGATTTTTATTTTCTAAAAAGTATGATCTAAAGTTAGTTGGAATATAAATTATGTAATTGACATCACGATAAAATAAAGCATCATTAATTGCATCTTCATCATTTTTTATATCAATAATATTACTATTAGATTTAATATAATCAATTAGATTTTTTGTAATACCTATATCTTCATCATTATTTATGATTAAAACATCTGGCTTACTTGTAACAAAATTAGTAGACTTATCATTAGTACTCATATTCATTCCACCAAAGAAAATTAAAATTGCAGTATACATAATAATTATAAATTTATTTTTATTTAATATTTTCAAAAATGTCTTAAATACTATCATATTTTTGTCTCCTTAAACTATTTATAGATATACTTATTAAAAGAGCTGAAAATATAAGTAAACTAATTATATTAAAATAAAATCTATCTAGTGTATCATAATAATAAAGAGAATAGAACCCATCAGTAATCATATTTGCTGGATTTATTTTATTTAAAATTGGAATGTTTTTATCAACAATATATTTCATTGTAATTCCCATCATTCCAGACAAGAAACACCCAAACATTGTAAAAGCTAAAATAATACCTGTTTTTGTATTTTCACTTGTTTTAAATACAGAAGATATAAATATTCCTAAAGAAAGACCAGCTAAACTTCCAACTAAAGAAAGTAAAGTAATCATTGGTAAATTGTTACCATAATCAACTTTAAGGACAAAAATTGTATAGATAAAAAGTAAAATAAGGCCAACAAGCTGTGTAAGATAGCTAGCTAAAACACTACTAAATACAATAATTTTTTTAGAAGTAGGGCTCATTTGTACTCTACATCCCTTTTTACTTTGATTAGCAAGATTACAGTTTAAAGCTGACATACTTAAAATACCACCATATAAACATGTCATAGCTATTAATGTATAAAATTCGATCATGGTATAGCTTAGATTATTACTTGAAATATTTTTAATATTAACATTGTTCTCATTTATTAATTTTGTAATTCTTGAATAAATTTTATTATTTAATTCATCAAGATTATTTAAATATTCAGAATTTGTTGATATTTCTTCACTAGCTATTTTATTGGTCAAATTTTTTATAATTTCCTCATATTGGCTTACTTCTTCAGTTGTATATTTTAATATTGTTTCATTAATACCACTAGTAGTTACAACCACTTTTGGACTATTTTCAATAATTAAATAACCACTTATTTTATCATCTTCTAAAAGATTTTTTGCTTCTTCTTCATTTACATACTTTGTATTAAAAATTCTTTTATCATTATTTTTATCACTTAAGTTTTTAAAAATCTCAGTAAAAATTACACTATCTTTAAATTCATTATTATTAACAACTGCAATATCAATTATATCTAACATTTCATTTTTCTCAATATCTGAAAATGCCATATTAAAAAATGTTCCAAGAATAATTGGAAAAGCAAATGTCCAAAATATTAGCATTTTATTTTTAAATAATGCTTTTAAAATATATTTAAAGTTATGGATAAACATTAATCTCTAAGCTCCTTACCAGTAAGTGATAAAAAGACATCGTTTAAAGTTGGTCGCATAACATAAAGATTATTATATGTGATATTTTTATCTTTTAAATAATCGATTAGTTTAATGATATTGTTCTTGCCTTTTTCATAAGAAATTATCAAATGGTTATCATCATAAACTACTTCATCTACATTTCTAAATTGTTTAATTTCTTCAATATATTTTAAATCTAAGTCATTTACTTCAATACTTATTTTTTCTTCAATTAAAGATAATGCTTTTAGTTCATCTAAAGTACCACTAGCAAGGACTTTTCCTTTATCAATTATAATTACACGATTACAAAGTATTTCTACTTCTTCCATATAATGGGTTGTATAAATAATAGTAGCTCCATTATCTCTCAATTTTTTAATACCATCTAAAATATTATTTCTACTTTGTGGATCAACTGCTACTGTAGGCTCATCTAAGAATATTAATTTGGGTTTATGGGCTATACCACATGCAATATTAAGTCTTCTAAGAAGTCCTCCTGATAATTGTTTTGGATAAAACTTTTTAAAATCATTAAGTCCTACCAATTCAATTGCATCTTCAATATATTTTTGACGTATCTTTTTATCTTTTATATAAAGACCACAAAAGTAATCGATGTTTTCATATGCTGTAAGTTCTTCAAATAAAGCTACATCTTGAAAAACTACACCAATATTTTTTTTGATTTCATAAGAATCTGGATTCATTTCACTACCAAATATTTTAATACTTCCATTACTAAAATTTAATAGTGATAAAATAGAATTAATTGTAGTTGATTTTCCACTTCCATTAGGTCCTAAAAGTCCTAAAATTTCTCCTTGATATACTTCAAATGAAAGATTATCTACTGCTTTTAGATTTTTATATTCTTTAGTTAAATTTTTAACCTCAATAATTTTTTTCATTTATATCCTCCCTATCCTAATTTTTCATAATTTAAATTTTTATATAAATAATTCCCTATTTAATCTTTTTAAATGATACTTTTTTCTTTAATAGAAATTTTAATTACTAATTATAATCTAATGTTTACTTTTTATAAGTTAAAAAAGAAGTAACAATATTAAATACTAAAATATTTTTAATTTCTAAATAAAATAATTTATAACTATAATGATTATCATTTTTTAAATACTCCCATAATGGTTGATATTCACTCATAGTTTTCCTGCTTTCAAAATAAATTTATATTTAATTATACAATATAATTATAACACTTATTAAGTAATTTAAAAGATATAATATAATTTATATTAAAATTTTCAAATAAATTAATAAGTCTATTGTTTAAATAGTTTTATATTTTTTTACTTACTATTATTTCTATTAACCTTTTTTTAATTTTAATAATAAAAAAAATGACACTTAATCTTAGTATAGATTAAATGTCTAAAAAAATATATTTACATATACCTCATAATATTTATAGTTTAAATATGGTTTGAACATAAATTAATAAAAATATCACTTATTTTTAACTGGATGCCTGATAACTGTTTTTAATTTATTTATAGTACATCTTCTTGGATCACTCAAATATATTTCATGATGAAATCTTTTTTTATTTATATCGATCTCATAACCATTTTTTAAAGCATGTTCGTGCATTAAAGCGATGGTTTTAGGTTCATCATCATAAAAACCAACATGCATACATTGAACACATACACCTTCATCATAAGTTAAAAATTCTACTTTTGAAAAATCTTTTTGTTTTTTATTAGTCGCCTCTTTTATAGCCCAATCAAAATCTTTTTTAGTAACAAAATCAGGTAATCTAATTAGTGATATAAATTGCATACTTTCTTTATTGTTATAATCGATACACATATTCATATCATCCTGCCACCAAAAACCTTCTAAAGGAGGTACAACATATTCAAAATATCCATCAATTTTATATGTTCCCTTGTAACTCATTTTAATTGTAAAAGCAACAATATATAAAAGTTCGATAGATTTTTTATATTCGCTATTTTCTTCATTAGGATTGCCTCTACCTTTAACTGCTAAATAATTCATTTTAGGAATATTTACTATAGTAGGTTTATTTTTAGGCATATAAAATTCTTTATATTCTTTTTTATAATCAAATGCCATAATACACTCCTTTACATATTTTATATTATAAAATATAATTAAAATTCAAAAAAACAATATTTAAACAAAATTTTTTATAAGGTTCATAATATTTCATATATGATCTATTTTTATAAAATTGTTCAATATTTATTATTTTTGTCTACAAGAACATTTTACTATATTTTAACAGTATTGAAAAGTTTTATATAAATAATTTAGATTAAATCTTATTTGTAATTATCTAATTTTTTCTTATATTTAGATATTTCGATTTCTAGATTATCTATTTTTTTATTACCTTTTTTTAAGGTTTTTAAAGCTTTATCTTTTTGTTCATTATATAATCGTATCCATTTATAATAATCTTGTTCATTATTGTCTTTAATTCCAAAATAAACTATATAAATAATAGAAAATATTCCAACAATTATAAGAATAATAGTTTGGATAAATAAACTTATATACATTTTTTCTCCTCTTTTATTCTAAAAATTAATTTAAGAAAAACTAATTTTATATATTTTTTCAAAATAATAATTCTTTGCTTATTAATAATACTGTTATATTTTTCTAATTCTTCTCTATACCTTATATTATAATTATAATACTTTATTTTCTTCTTATCATTATTAATTATTATAATAATTGTATAGAATAATATAATACTAAATAAAATACTTAAACTAAAATACAAAAAAATTTCAATATCATTCATTATATCATCCTTAATACTTTTGTTTAATTTATTATATTATTAATTATTATAATGTTATTTGTTTTTATATTATAATTTATGATTATGAATTTAAATAGTATAAAAAAAGATGATTTCTCATCTAATTTCTAGCAGCACCATCTACTGAAAGAATTACACCTGTAATATAACTAGCAAGGGGGCTCGCTAAAAACAAAAAAGCATTAGCAATATCTCTAGGTTCACCAATTCTACCAAGAGGTATCGTTTTAATTAGTGGTTCAATCATTTCTTTAGGAAGTGAGGCAACCATGTCTGTATTTGTAATACCAGGTGCTACAGCATTTACTCTGATATTATAGTGTGCTAGTTCTCTTGATAGTGATTTAGTTAAACCATTTACAGCAAATTTACTTGCTGGATATCCTACTCCTGAAGCTTGACCATAAATGCCTACCATTGAAGAAGTATTTAAAATAACTCCACCTTTTTCTTTCATATAAGGTACTATTGCTTTTGACATATTAAATATAGCATTAACATTTAAGTCTATAATTTTTTCAAATTCTTCTGATGTAGTGTCTTCTATTTTTTTATTAGCAGATATTCCAGCATTATTAACTAAAATATCAATATGTTTATATTTATTATTAATTTCTTCTAAGGTTTTTTCTATTTCGCTAAAATTATTTAAATTAGGATAATATCCATCAACTTCTAATCCTTCATTTTTTAATGTTTCTATTGCTTTATCTACTGTATCTTTTTTAGAACCAAATAAAATAACTTTTGCTTTATTTTCAATAAATGTTCTAACTGTTTCTAATCCTATTCCTCTAGTTCCACCTGTAATAATTGCAACTTTTCCTTCTAACATTCTTTCTTCCTTAAAATTCAAATATATTTAATCCAGTAATATCATCTAGTCTTCTATCTATTCTTCCATCAATTATATTTATAACTATTTCACAAGTGGCACTTACAATAGCTCTATTTAAATGACCTCCAAATACTTCACCCAAATCATTTCCAGCACTCATATGAATATGAGTGTAGAATTCATCATTCATTGTATTTATAGTTCCTGTTAGCGAAACTATTTCAAAATCACCTTTGAAGTTATTAGAATAATATTTTTTTTCATCAATTTTATATACACCAACTGTAAAATCATTTGTAGCACCAAGTGCATTAATATTGGCGAGTTTGATATTTTCTTTTAAAGCAATTTCTTTTATTTTTTCTAGAATTTCTTCATTTTTATCAATTCTAGCAATAATAGTATCATTAAATCTTCTATATTCCATTTTTTTCTCCTTTACTTAACAGATAAATTATAACACAGATAAATTATTGTTTCAAATTAAATTTTATATAATTATTTTTATATTAAACCATAAAATTTATTAGGAGGTATAAAATGATATATAACACAAATGATATTTTGAGTGCAGCTAGAATGCTTGGAATAAAATTTGATAAATTTACATATGATGATTTAGTTACAGGTTTAAATATAGAACTTGAACATGGAACAGTTAATCCTATAACAAATGTAACTAATGATGATTTAATTTTAACTATGAAAATTGCTTTAGCTCATTTAAATGAATTTCCTGATTATTATAACAAAGATTATGGACTACCAGCTATGGAAAGATTTTTACAATCCAAAAGAACCTATTATTAGATTTTTATAATTTTATTTTAAAAGTATAGTATATTTTAAGTAGTTTTTTATGATTTCTTAAATGTCGTTATAACCTTTATTTATAAGTACTTATGGCACTTTTGTTTTTGGAGGGTATTCTTATAAATTGTTATAATTTCTTATATTTTCACTTTCAAAAGTAGTAAATTAGTAGTAAAAATTTAGAAATCTTTGAAAGTATTAATTTTAAATATTTAAAAAATACTATGTCATTGCATAGTATAAGAATATCTATTTATAAAGGCGAGACTAGTGGCGTAGCCACTTAAGTCTTCGCCATAATAAGGTATAGTATTACCCTTATTATGTATCATGAAGCATATAGCAAATGTTTAATAATATAATTTTTTTGATTAATGCTAGTTTTAAAAATTTTTTGCATCATTTATTGCTAGTATTTTTTTATTTTATTTACTATTTTTCCATAATTTAAATCATTCTCTAATTCATAAATATCTATACACTTATAATTAGATATTTCCTCCTCTTCGATTTGTATTTTCGAAATCTTATCCACTATAAATAAATATCTAAAATCAAAGTGATAATGTTTTGGTAAGTTTAACCTTTCATTGTGATTAATTAAGTGAGTATCAATATCAATTGGAATTTGTTCATTTTCAGATAACTTTAATTGTTCAAAGTTATTTAAACCTGTCTCCTCCGTGATTTCTCTTTTAGCAGTTTGTAATGGACTTTTCTCATTATTGTTAACATGTCCGCCTGGGTATAAAAACATTTTTAAATCTTTATGATATAAAACTAAAAATTTATGTTCCTCTTTGGCATAAATAAAACCTCCAGCAACTATATGTCCATCAAAGTTATTCCAATTGATTATCTCTTTATCATTTGAATTTTCTAGATAAACTAATAACCTGGATTGTCTTTCTTTTTCTTCAGGAAATAATAACAAATAATCATCTAAAATTTTTCATATAAAGCCTCCAGTGTTTTTTATATAATCTTTTCATTTATTCGCTTGTTTTAATACATCACTAATAGTATAATATTTATAGGAATATTTAGTTAGTTTGGGTACTATTCTCCTTTACTTTTATAAGTAGAAGGAGGTGAAATTATGAAAAAATCAGAGAAATATCTTTGTACTATCATAATACTCCTTATTATTGTGATTTTAATCATTCTAATAAAAATAGTACCAACTGTATAAGTCGGTACTAAAACCAATATTTTCGGAATAGTACCTAACTCGTCAAAACTAGGTATTCCTTTTTTATTTTATGCAAGTTTCCTTGATATATTCATAATAACATGTTTTATTATTTTTGTCAAAAGACTTTGAAAAAACATCTGTATTGTGATTTTAAAATAAAGTAGTAAATTAGTAGTAAAATAGTATAAAAATATTGCATATATACCTTAAAATAAAGACTTATAATCAAATATTTCAACTTTTTAACTAAAAATTATTTTGATCTAAGTATAGGTCTTTTTATTTAAATTTGATAAAAATTAGATTAATATATGTAGTAGTTCTATAAACTAACAGATAAAACAATAAATTAATTTTACTATTTCTTTTTTACAGTAAATGCATGACTCTGCTTTATAAGATTTAATATTTCCTGATCTTTTAAAGTGTCATCCAATATAATAGTAATCCAATTATCTTTATTCATATGATATGCTTTATAATAACCTTTTTGGTTAAGCAAATTAGCAATTTTAGAAGGTGGTAATTTCACATTTATTACCTCAACTTCACCAGAACTTTTTTATCAATTTTACTTTTATCAATGTTCATAAGTAATCCATACCATTTTCTATTAATAGGATTTCTAAATATACCAAATCCAGGTGAACTATCCCATACAAATTCTGATTTATCATTATAAAGATTGAAAATTAAATTTGCTATTCTATTTGACTGTTCAGTTATGAAGTATCTTTTTTGAAAACATTTTAAAGCAATATCTTCTAATACTTTCTTATATTCATCTCTAATATAATTAACAAATTCTCCATTTTGATTATAATTGCGAAAATTTGTATATTCTTCATTTGTGTTTAAATCGTATATTTTACCTGATACTATTTTATTTTCATTGATTTCTATATCTACTCTAAAATCATCTGAAATTTTTTTTGAATAAGTATAAATATTATTTATTCTTTTAAAACCATAATCATTTATTTTTTCTAAATCAATATATCTTCTTTTAAATATTTCATTTTCAATATTCATAACTACACCAATTTTCTAATAATTTTTTACTTAAAAAACATATTTTATAATATTTTCATTCATTTTTGATACAAATGATACAAATCTTTAAAGTGTATTATTTATTTTTTAAACTAGTTACTTCATTTATTTTTATTCCAAATAAATAGAATTTACTTTTATATTCTTTATTATCTTTTAAATCAAAATCATATTCTTGAATTATATCATAGCCTAATCCATTATTTACATCTATTCCATCTGTAGTAAGTAGTTTTTTAGATAAAACAAATATAGGTTTTTGTAAATTTTTGTGTCTTTTATAATCAACACTTAAAATAGAAAACCAAACAATAATAAAAATGGTAATGATTTCTAACACTACTTTAATTAGTTTAGAAAGTTTTAATTGTTTATATAATTGATTAACACTAAATATTAAAATAATAATACTAAAAATAAATATAAATATTTCTAAAAATCCATATTTAAATATTAAAACAAATTTATCTATTGTTATAAAGATTAAACTTAATATTATAAAACTAGTATATTTAATTATTTTATTTTTCATATTAAGTTTCATTCCTTTCACTTTGCTCAAGTATTTATAAGTGTCTCATTTTCATAAGTACATAAAGTACATAGTTTTCTATCTACTACTTATTATTAAAACTATTTTCATAAATATCCAAAAATGAAGATACAAAACTAGCTTGTTTATTTTCTTCTTCGGTTCCATTAGTTAATTGCCAACCATATATTTTATAAGATTTATATGTTAAATTTGAAAATGGAAGTAATTTAAATTCTCTCTTAATAGCTTTTATTACTTTATTATATTTTTTCTTAAATGTATTAAATGCTTTATTAGGATTTTTAAATACTGCATACCCATATTTATTAGCTCCTATTTCAAAATCTAAACTAATTTTTTCAAAATAATTAATATCAACTTCTCCTTTGATATTTCCATTATTGACTATATATTTTTGAGTATATTTTAAATTATCATCAATCATTAATCCATATTTAACTAATAATGTTTTAGATGTAAATAATAGTAAAAATATTATTATAAATGCTACTATTACCATTTTAATTTTATATTTTTTAATAATTATAGCTTCTTTTTTTATAATATTAATAATATTTTCTTCTGATTTTTTTACTATTTCTTTTTCTTTTAAATATTCACCAGCAAATAGTTCATTTAAAGAAATATCCAAAATTTTACATAATTCTTGAAACAAGGATACATCAGGTAAACAGATTCCTCTTTCCCATTTGCTGACTGATTTATCAGTAACTCCTAATTTTTGAGCGATGTTATTTTGTGTTAAACCTTTTTTCTTTCTACATTCACTTATAAATTTTCCTATTTTATTTTGATCCATAAATATTCCTCTTTCCAAAGAAAATATTACTAGTTAGTTTAATATTTTAACACCTCTTAAAAGTAGAGTTGATTTATTTATTTTGTTTTATTTTTCTAGGAGGACGAGCATTGTTATAAATTTTATTTAAATATTTATCTGGATAATAAGTATCAAGTAGTTTTTCAATATAATTATTAGCTTCTATACCCCTTTTTCTTTTACCTTGTCTAATACAAGCTACTATACTTATACTAGCATCAATGATAAAAATTATAAATAGAATTGTTATTAATATTTTTATTATATTACTTTCTAAAATAGTTTTAATTTTTTCAAGTATTGGCATTATTAATTCATAAAATAATAATCCTATTAGCCCCCAAAAGGTAGCATGTGCGATACTTGTTCTACCATTAAAATTAAATTTTAAATAATAGTAATCCCAAGAAACTGTTCCAAATATTTTTTCTTGAACATAGGAACATAAATATTCAGTTATTCCTCCCATTATAAAACCTATAACAAATGCAATTAAAATCTCTGATTTTTTATTATATATTTTTAAATTAAGATTATGATAAACAAGGAAAAATACCAATAATCCTAGTCCATAAATAGGTATTAATGGTTCATAAATAAGACCTTGTCTCAACTGATAATGGCCTTTTATTATTGTTAGTAAATTTTCATGGATAAACCCTATAAAACTTCCTAATATAAATATTATAAAAATAAAAGCATATTTTTCAAAACTTCTTTTTTTCATGTTTACTACTCTTTCACTGATCAACAAAATTATTAATAGTTTAATTATATTATAAAATTCATTATTTTTCAATGTAATATTTGACTAGTATTAGAAAAATACTTATTTTAATAATCAAATTATAGAAAATAATTTTAATCTTTCCTTCGAGTTAATATAATGCCAACAATTAATACAATAAGGATAATTGGTGCTATCCTAACAAATAGCCATTCAAACAAATGAAAAGCAACTCCTAAAACAGCATTTTCAGGATCATTATAATCCCAATTTAAATAAGGACTATTTAATAAGATTAAAGAGATAAAAATTATTATTATGATTGCACATAATGAAATTAGTATCCAATGAATTATTTTTCTTCTTGCATTCTTTCTTTGCAATAGTTGTAAGTTTATTATCTCTAATTTTTCAGAAATCACTTTCAAATCATCCACTTTAGACTCTGAAATATTTTCTCCAAGCAAAGTGCTTACTGGTATTTCAAAAACCTCTGATATCCTAATTAACATTTCTGAATCAGGAACAGATAATCCTTGCTCCCATTTAGATATTGTTTGTCTTACCACATTTAGTTTAATAGCAAGTTCTTCCTGTGAAAGTCCTTTTGATTTTCTTACTTGTTTAATGTTTTCTTTTAACATTTTAAAACAACTCCCTTCTTTACAACCATTATATAAGGAATAGAGCGTTGCTACAAGCAATACTTATTAACATTCAATATTTATAATCATAAACTGACTTAATTTCTTTTCTATGATTTAAGTGTATTCCAATATGTCCAATTCCTAATATTATTGCTGATATAATTAAAAATACATTTTTACCATATATACCTAATAATAAAAATGCGATTACAGGCAATGTAGCACCTGCAACTGGTATTTTTAATAAACTACTATACATATCTTTCATTGTTTTACTACCTTTAAAGTATCTTATCCAATATATTTCATATAAGATCATTAGTACTAAAGCAATTAACAATATACTAGTCCAATTTGATATTTTATTTATATTAAAATCACTAAATATTAAAGATAAACAAGTTACTAATATCTCTCCAATTCTTTCAAATAATAGTAATAATTTGTTCTCATTTTTAACATATTTATCATAGTCTTTAGGTTTATTTTTACTCTATATAATATTAGGTATTATTAGCATTAGCAAAAATATCAAACCTACATACGAAAATCCAAAGTGAATATTCATTATTTAAGTTCCTTTCAAATTATAATTTTGATTACAATTTATTATTTCCCTTCATCCACTATAATTTTATTTTTTTTAATCGTAGTGTATTTAGAATTACTGTTATGCTACTAAATACCATTGCTAAACTTGCCATCATTGGATTTATCGAAATACCAACTGGCTTTAAAATACCTATAGCAATAGGAATCATCAAACAATTATAAAAAAATGCCCAAAAAAGATTCTCCTTAATAATTCTAAATGTTTTTTTACTAATATAAATTAATTTTAATATACTTCTTAGATCATTTTGTGTAAGTATTACATCAGATGAATCCATTGCTATATCTGTTCCACTTTTAACACTCACACCTATATCACTACTTGACAGCGCAGGACTATCATTAATTCCATCTCCACACATCATAACAAACTTATTTTGTTTTTTTAAATTTTTAATAGTATCTGCTTTTTCAGATGGAACTACATTACTTATTACTTTACTGATTCCTACATCTTTAGCAATTTTTAAAGCTGTTTCTTCATTGTCTCCTGTTAACATTACAGTTTCGATATTATTTCTTTTTAACTCTGTAATTACTTCACTAACATTATCTCTTACAACATCATTTACTCCAATCAAAACTATGATTTTCTTATCTATAATTACATAAATTATAGAATTTCCATTTTTAGACAACTCTCTTTCAGTTTCTAAGTAATCATTTTTTATTTTATATTTACTAACTAATTTTGCATTGCCTAATAATATTTCTTTATTATCTAGTTTGGCTCTAATGCCAAAACCTGCTATATTTTCAAAATCATTAACTTCCAAATTTTCATGTTTATATTCTTTCATATAATCAACAAAAGCATTTCCTATTGGATGATTAGAATTTTTTTCGATGCTACCAACAATTTGTAAAAGTTCTGTATTATTCATATTACTATAATTAAAAATCTTGGCTATTTTCAATTTTCCATAGGTTAAAGTTCCAGTCTTATCGAATACAATTGTATTTACTTTACCAACATTCTCAAGTACTTCACTTTTCTTTATTAAAATGCCATTTGAGGCACATAATCCTTCACTAACAACTATAGCTAAAGGTGTCGCAAGTCCTAAACTGCAAGGACAAGCAACTACTAATATCGTAACAAAAGTAATTAATGATTCTCCAAAGTTTTTTGTTAATGCAAAATATAATATAAAAGTCATAATTGCCACTAATATAACAAGTGGTACAAAAATTCCAGATACTTTATCGGCAACTTTCGAGATTGGAGCTTTCGTATTAGTAGCTTCTACTACCAATCTAACAATTTCGGAAACAGTCGATTCCTTGCCTATTCTTTCAGCCTTATATTCAATATAACCATCAAAATTGATACTTCCTGCTAGTACTTTGCTTCCAATAGTTTTACTAATTGGCTTACTTTCTCCAGTTAAAAATGAATCATCAAAATGAGCAGAACCTAATATTATTTCACCGTCAACTGCAATTTTCTCTCCTGCTTTACATATAATAATATCATTTTTCTTTATTTCATCTAAAGTAACTTCTATACATTCATTATTAATCTTTTTAACTGCTTTACTAGGGGTTATAGTTACCAACTTACTTATTGCTTCTTTTGTCTTATCCTTACTAACACCATCTATATATCTTCCTAACTTAATAAAATATATGACTATAGCAGATGACTCAAAGTATAGATTCATAACTAAATTAGTTTCTCCATTAAATATTAAATACATATTATAAATGCTGTATAAAAAACTCGTAATAACTCCTATTCCCACTAAAGTATCCATATTAGGAGTTTTATGAATTAAGTTCTTATAACCATTTTTTATTATGTCATATCCATATATTAAGAATAAAATTGTAAGTATAAATAAACAGATTACATAATTATTAACATTTTTATGTGGCTCTAAATATGAAATTATAGGCAACCCTATCATATGTCCCATTGAAATATACATTAAAACTATCGCTAAAATTGTAAAAATTATAAATTTAATTTTCTCATTTTTATTCTTTTTTTCCAATTTTATCTCTTTAAACTCTCCGGGACTTTTAAATCCTGCTTTCTTAACGTATTCTTCTAATTTATGAATATCTAATATTTTTTCATCATACTCAACAGTCATGTTAGCCATTACTAAATTAACAGAAGCATTATATACACCATTTTGCTTATTTAGATACTTTTCTAATCCATTTGAACAAGCAGAGCAAGTCATTCCATCGATAGATAAAATTATCTTTTTCATAATTTTCCCCTAATCAACTACTTCAAACCCAAGGTCTTCAATTGTTTCTTTTAAAGTATCTATTTCAACGTCAGATACTAACGATATTTTGACTGTCTTTTTTACATGATCTGCTACGACTCTTTCTATTCCATCAATTTCTTTTAAAGTTTTTTGTATCCTATTTTCACATCCCTCACAAGACATTCCATCTACTTTTAATTCTATTTCTTTCATAATCTTATTCCTTTCCATTATCCTCGATTAAATTTTTTAAATAAATCAACTACTTCATCAATTGTTTCTAATTTACCATCTTTTAAATCTCTTGTAATACAAGAATACAAATGATTCTCTAACAATTGATTTGACAAACTTCTAACTGAATTTTCTATTGCTGACAACTGCACAAGGACATCTTTACAGTATGAATCATCTTCAATCATTTTTTTTACTCCTCTCATTTGCCCACTTATTCGATTGATTCGATGAATTAGATTTTGTTTAGTTTTTTCCTCTCTATAAGTCTTTTTAATACAACAATTTTCTTTTCTCACTTAATCACCACCTATATTATTATATACCTAACGGGGTATATTGTAAACAGATAAGATATATATTTTCTCTGAAAAAAGCAAATCATAAATATGATCTGCTCTATAAATTACTATTTTTAGATAACATACCAATTATAACTAATTTATACAATTTAATTACTGTGATCACAAAATAAATTAATTAAAGATTATAATTGTAAATATAAAAAAAAGACAACAATATCATTTAACAAGAAACATTATTAGAACTAATTAAAATTAACCTTTTTTATTAATCCTTTTTTATCTAAAATATATAATTCATTTATTACTTCAGAAATATATTTGCGATCATGAGAAACACTAATAATTGTACCCTTAAAATTTTTTAATACTTTTCTTATGACAGGATTAGAAAGTGGACTTACGTTCCTAGTTGGTTCATCCAATATAAGAACATTACATTTATCAAATACTAATTTTATTAAAAATAATTTAGCCTTTGTTCCATTACTCAAATATTGAATTTTACCTGTCATTTCTTCTTTAGTAAAATTCATATTCCCTAAATACATTCTTGCTTTAGTTATATCTTCTTTATTTTCAGAACAAATAAAATCCAAAACATTATCATAATCATTTAAAATATCTTCATATACTTGTGGCATATATCCAACTTTAATATCAGTTCTATTTTTTAGTGTCCTATATATTTGTTTCAATAAAGTTGTTTTACCTACTCCATTTTCACCTACTATACATATATGTGTATTACCAACGATATCTAATTTAATATTTTTAGATAAAATTTTATTTTGAATTTTTAATTCTAAAATATCTATATTTATTATTTTTTTCAATTTTGGTATTTCTATATCTTCAAAGAAAAAATTAATACTTTCTTCAACATCTGGTTTTTCAGTTATATTGAAATTTTTTAATTTTTTTTCTTGTGATTTTAAACTTTTCATTTTCTTTTTTAATAATTTAGCACCATGAGGATCAGCTCTTGTAATATTATTTTGTCGATATTCTACTTTTTGCATTATTTGTTTTAAGCGTTCTTGTTTTTTGTTGTATTCTTTTTTTTCAAATTTAGATATTTGTATTTGCTTATTAATACTTTTAATCCTGTTTTCTAAATAAGTATTATAATCTGTTTTTAAAATAGTATGTTTACATTCTTTTTTATTTTTTAATTGTTCTAAATGAAGAATTATATTAGCTGTTTTAGATAAAAGAGTTTCATCATGAGATACATATAGTATAGGTTTATTAGTACTATTAATAAAGTTTTCTAACCACTTTAAAGTTTCTATATCTAAATCATTAGTTGGTTCATCTAAAAACAATATATCATAATCACTTAATAAAAGTTTTAATATACTTATCTTTACTTTTTCACCACCAGATAGATTTTTAATAATCTGTTCTAATATAGAATCATCTATTTTTAAATTTTCTAAATAATTATATAATTTATTTACTTTGTCATAATAATCAAAATTATCTTTAAATAAAAAGTCATAAACTTTTTTATTTAAGTTTTCTTCATTTATAGATTGCTCTAAATATCCAACTGTATTTCCTTTAAAATTGACTATTCCCTTTATATCAGCATATTCACATATTCCCAATAATGATTTTAATAAAGTTGTTTTTCCATTTCCTTCTTCACCAATTATAGCTAGTTTATCAGAATAATTTAAAGTAAATGATAATGATTTAATTAAATATCTATCTGATATTAATATATCTAAGTTTTTAATTTCTAACATATTATGCCTCCTTATTTGGCATAATTTAAAGTTTATGCCTAACTTATTTAATCAAATTTCTCATTTTATCACCTCTTTTTTTCATTATAATATCCTTTATATTTCCAATACATTTTAGTTTTTGTTTTTCATGAGTTTTGTGTTCGGCATAATAAACTGCCATTCTAAATACATATAATTGACATTTACACATTTGTTGTTTTTTTATTTTATAATCCTGATTATATAATTGTTCAGGATTTTTTTCTTTTAAATCTTCAACGCAAATAATTCCTATATTAATTCTTGTTTAGTATTTTTACCTATATAAGGTATATTAATTAAATCAGTTTTTTTCATAAAGATGCTTTCTTTTTTGATATAAAATATTTATCTATATAATTTCTTCCAATTTAAACAATTGAGCTTTATTCCATCACAATAATCAGTTAAATTTTCAGATATACTATTTTTTAACCTTAGTTTTTTACTCATACAAACATTATATCATGGAAAGATTCCTTATTTACATATATTTATTTACAAAATATTATTTTTCAAAATTTAATAATTTTATAAAATTAACATAAAAAAGCAATATATCCATTTTAAATATACCGCTTATAAATAGCATAAAACTTTTAACTGTTTTTCTTCTAATAGTAGAAATTTTTTATTTTTAAATATGGTTTGATACTGTTACTAATTATTTTAACATATTTCTAATATATTTTATTCTTTAATTTTTTATATTAAATAATTATCTTTCAAGTTATAATCGTACTATAAAACTTATTTTTTGTATATTAATACAGAATCTTTTTTTCCATTATTATTTTTAATACCATCCATTCCTAAAAAGGAAATTATATCTGGATTATACTCATTTAATATTTCAAATGCTTTTTCTAAATTATAAATATTACTAAATTCACAATTATATTTACTATCTTTTGTAATTCTATATAAATAACTAATTAGTAATTTACCATCATCATTTAAGTTTGAACTCATTTTTTTTGTCATTTCTTTAACTGAATCTATTCCAAAATATGTTCCAATATTAGAAAGCCAAATATTATTAAATTTACCTTTTATATCTATTTTAAATAAATCACCTATTATAAAGTTTAAATATGTTTTTTTTATTTTTTCTCGAATTTCTTGATAAGATATTTCACTTTGTAAGTAAGGATTACACTTTAATATAACTTCTAATTCACTTTCATCTGAAGCAAACAATTCATTTCTAATTGTTTTTCCTTCAAATGATTGAAATAGACTATCCCAAATTAAATAGGATTCATAATCTAATAAAGATAAAGTTTGTTTTATTTTTTTATATGTTTTAATATTAAATATATCAGGATTAAATCTATAATATTTTGAATAATCTTTAAAACATAAAAATTTTAAAAACTCATCTTTTTGAATTTCTAATATACAACTGAGTTTTAAATAAGTATAAAACTTTGTATAAGGATTTACATCTAAGGAAGTAATACTTTTACATCCATATAAAATACCATTTATAATCTGATCTCCAGATGATCCTACCGTTAATAAGGTTTTATCGTTTAAATCAAATTGATTTATATAACCAGCTATATTTTCGGTTGTAAATGGATAAATTAAACTAAAATTATGAGAAAAATCTTCTACATATTCTCCTTTACATTTTTTAATTGCATTAATTAAAAGTTTTTCAAAGTCATCAATTTCTAATATATTATTTTTTAGTAAATGATTTTCTATATGGCTAGTATTACTGTTTAAATTATTATTAGTCATAATATTCCTCCTAAATAATAAGGTTTATTTTATCATAAATTTAGGCATTTTAAAAATTATTTTTATATTCTTATTATAATTTTATAATATTTACATATATATAACTTTTAAAAATATGAAAAAATATATTGTTAACTCTTTTGATTATGAATATTATAATGTTATTGTTGAAGGTACTAATATTAAACAATTAAACAATTAAACATTCCTGTAATATATAAAGTTTAATCATTTAAAAACTAGAATTATGCTAATTAAAGAATCATACAATCCTATTAAATCATAACAAAAGAATGTATATTTTTATTATTGTATTTTTTTCGCTATAGAAAAATGTTTCGGATTTAATATTAAGCAATCCAACATGCTTTAATATATTTTCTATATATTTATGTTCAAATCCATTATGACCACTAAAATCTTTTGTATCCATATGAAAATTACCATCTTCTTTATCTAAATCAATTATAATTAATAAACCATCTTTATTTAACATACTATAAAACGTTTTTATCATATTTTTTACATCTACTATGTGATGAAGTGTCAATGAAGTAAATATAACATCAAATTTTTTTGCATTATATTTTTCTTTTGTTAAATCTTTTCTAATAGGTATAATATTAGATATATTATGATTAATAAACTTTTTTTCTAACTATATTTATCATTTCATCTTCATAATCAATCAAAGTTAATTTTTTAAATATATCATATATTAATCCAGTTGCACAGCCATATTCCATCATCATACATTCTTGTTTATCACCAACGACGTTCATTATCTTTTCTGCAATAGTTTGAGATCGTTTTTTCTCTTGATTCATTATCATAATTTTTAGCTTTTTCTTTAAAAGTCATATAAATTTCTCCTTCTAAATAATACCAAATGTATCTTGCTTATTATGACAATATGCAAGTGTGTTTTTCTAAATTGGCAAAATTTAGTTAAATTTATTGTATTATAAAAATTAATCTAGTATAATTTTCATAGGGAATATCAGTTGTTGAGTGTCTACCAAATCTCTTACAGAGAGGAGGTTTGATAAAATGAAAACTAAAACTTTCATAATAAAGTTTTTAAAGCTCATTGCTATCATTTTATTACTCTCTACCTTATTGGTGTTAGCAATAAAAAAATGACACTCATTCTTAGAATAAGTGCCTAACTAATTTAAATTGGGTAGACACTCAACTTAGCGAAACTGAATGTTCCCTTTTTTATTTTATGCAAGTTTCCTTGACATATTCATAATAACATAAAAACGACTTTTTGACAAGTCGCTTTTCTATTATTACTCGAAGTTCGAGTTTCCTATCAATCTGGTAGCGACGGAGAGATTCGAACTCACGACCTACCGGGTATGAACCGGTTGCTCTAGCCAACTGAGCTACATCGCCATAACAGAACAATATAATTGTAACATACTTGATAATATTTTACAATATATATTGCACACATTTTTATAAAAAATAGATTAAAATATTGATATATATTCTAATATAAATTTATCATTTAATTAAATTATATATTTTACTAAATAAATATTGACTTATCGGTGCAGAATAAATAAATTTATTGTCATTACTCTCAATTGCTTTTACTATTTGTTTTACAATTGAATTCATTTTCTTTTTTTCTAATAAATTGAAATATATATCTTCTCTATTTCTAATATCTTCAATAATACTTTCAAAATAGCTATCAATATTCATCCAATCATATTTATTTTCTAACATTACCTGATTAAAACCTGTATGATATAATCCTGGTTCAATTAATTTAATCTTAATATTATTATCTATCAACTTTAATTCATTTTTTAAAGTAGCTGTAAGCATACTTATACTTGCTTTAGTTGAACAATAAGAACCTAAGAAATTAATCGGAAAATGAGCTGCTAGTGAAGACATAACAATAATTTTACCTTTTTTATTATTTACCATTTTCTTTAATACTAATTGAATTAATTCAAAGTTAGAAAAAACATTTACTTCAAAATTATGTCTAATTTTATCTATTGGTATCTCTGATACTGATCCGCCTTCTCCAATTGCAGCATTACATATTAAAATATCTATATCAAGTAAAGCTATTTTTTCTCTATCTTTTTTATCAGTTATATCTAATTTCATACATTCAATATTATTATAATTTGTGTATTTTTTATTTACCATTTTTAGTTGAGTTTCATTTTCCACTGTTAGATATATATAATATTTATCAATTATTGAATCAATTACTGAATTTATTATTCCACTTCTAGCACCAGTTACTAATATTTTTTCCATAATAATCACCAATATTATTATAACTAAAATTATCAATTTTATTTAATTTATACTATTTTTTATTAATTTTGTTCATCATATAATAACTTTTTAAAGTGTTTTTTAAAAGCATTGCTACTGTCATAGGGCCTACTCCTTTTGGTACAGGAGTTATATAAGATGCCTTATTTAAAACGTTTTCAAAATCAACATCACCATATATTTTTCCATCTATTCTATTTATTCCAACATCAATTATAACCGCTCCTTCTTTTATCATATTATTTGTTATTAAATGTTTCTTTCCAACAGCTACTATTAAAATATCTGCTTGTTTAGTAAAGGAAATTAAATCTTTAGTTTTTGAATGTGTAACTGTTACAGTTGCATCCTCATCTAATAACATATGAATTAAAGGTTTACCAACCAAATTAGATCTACCTACAATTACTACATGTTTACCACCTAAATCAATATTATATTCCTTAATTAATTGCATTACACCTGTAGGAGTACAAGAAGTCATACATTCTGACCCACTCATAAGTTTACCCAAATTAATATCAGTTAGACCATCAATATCTTTATTTGGATCAATATAATTAATAATATTTTTACTATTTAAATGATTAGGCAAAGGAAGTTGAACTATAATTCCATTTATATTATTATCATTATTTAATTTATTTATTTGTTCTTTTAATTCATTTTCAGTAATTCTTTCATCAAAATGAATATGTTTAAATTCCATTCCAATATTTGATGCTGCTATTTTTTTATTTTTTATATATACATTGCTAGCTTCATTATTTCCTACTTGAATAACAACTAAAACAGGTTTTGAAGGTAATTTATCTATTTGTTTTTTTAACTCTTCTTTGATACTTAAGCTAATTTCTTTTCCATCAATTATTTTACTCATAATTTACCTCTTTATATAATGGATATTTACCAGTTATAGATTTTACTTCTGATCTCAATTGATTTAATATTTCGATATTATCTTTATTTTTTAAAGAGACAGCTATAATATGCCCAATATTTTCAAAATCTATTTCTTTTAGTCCACGACTAGTCATAGCAGGACTCCCTAAACGAATACCACTTGTTTTAAATGGTGACTCTAAATCATTTGGAATCATATTTTTATTACAAGTTATATTTATACTTTCTAATATTTGCTCTGCTTCTTTTCCATTCATGTCAACACTTGATTTTACATCAACTAATATTAAATGATTATCAGTTCCACCAGAAATAATTTTAAATCCTTCTTCTATTAAAGTATTAGATAATGCTTTTATATTTTTTAATACTTGATTTTGATATTCTTTAAATTCTGGTTTTAAAGCCTCATAAAAACATTCTGCTTTAGCTCCTATTACATGCATCAAAGGACCACCTTGAATACCAGGAAAAATAGTTTTATTAATTTTATCTATAATTTCTTCATTATTAGTTAAAATAAGTCCACCTCTAGGTCCTCTTAAAGTTTTATGAGTAGTACTTGTTACAACATCTGCATAAGGAAATGGTGATGGATGAAGATTTGTTGCTACTAAACCTGCTATATGGGCCATATCAACCATAAGAACTGCCCCACAACTATCAGCAGCTTCTCTAAATTTTTTAAAGTCGATAGTCCTAGAATAAGCACTAGCACCTGCTATGATCATTTTAGGTTTTTCTACCTTTGCAATTTCCATTAATTTATCATAATCAATTAATCCTGTATTTTCATCTACATTATAAGAAATTATATTATAATCTAAACCACTAAAATTTATTCTATGCCCATGTGTTAAATGGCCACCATGATCTAAATTCATTCCCAATACTTTATCACCATTATTTAATAAAGCTTTGTAAACAGCCATATTAGCACTACTACCACTATGTGGTTGAACATTTGCATATTTGCAACCAAATAATTCACAAGCGTATGAAATAGCTAAACTTTCAATAGTGTCTACATTAGTACACCCTCCATAATATCTTTTACTAGGATATCCTTCAGCATACTTATTAGTTAATACACTACCCTGTATTTTCATTACATCCTCACTCACAAAGTTTTCAGATGCAATTAATTCGATATTATTTTGTTGACGAATTAGTTCATTATTTATAGCATTTAATATTTTTTTATCCATTGTTTATCAGCTCCTTTTAGTACATTATATCATGTTTTTTATAAATAAATGAAAAAATGAAGTAAAAACTCCATTTTAAATTTATTAATAATTTTCACTACGTAATTCAAAATATGCTTTTGGATGATTACATACTGGACACACTTCTGGTGCTTTTTCTCCATAATGTACATGTCCACAGTTACGACAAATCCACATTTGTGGTACTTCTTTTGTAAATACAGTATTACTTTCGATATTATTAAGTAATGATTTATATCTTTCTTCATGCTCTTTTTCAATTTTTCCAACTGCTTCAAATAGAAAAGCAATATGATTAAAACCTTCTTCTTTAGCTGTTTCAGCAAATGAAGCATACATATCTGTCCATTCATAATTTTCACCAGCTGCAGCATCTTTTAAATTTTCAATTGTATTAGGTACTTCTTTATTATGTAATAATTTAAACCATATTTTAGCATGTTCTTTTTCGTTATCAGCTGTTTCTTTAAAAATTGCAGCTATTTGTTCATAACCTTCTTTTTTTGCTTTTGAAGCATAATAAGTATATTTGTTTCTAGCTTGACTTTCACCAGCAAAAGCAGCCATTAAATTTTGTTCTGTTTTTGATCCTTTTAAATCCATTTAATTCATTCCTTCCTAATTAATACTACATTTGTAGTTAGCATACAATAAGACTTATAATCATTATTGCTATAAAAATTATATTATTATTAATATAATTTGTCAATAAAGTTAATCTTATAAATTTTGTATAGAAAATATTATTTTAAAACTAATGGTTTATAATCTTCTTTAATAATATTTTGATAGAATTCTCTATTAGTTTTTATCTCCTCTAATAGATCTTTTACTTTTTTAGATTTACTTTTTATTTTTTCTGCTTGCTTTAAGTATTGATCTCCAGATAAAATATTACCCTGTAAATATAAGTTCTTAGCACACATTAATAAGATTATACATTTTTGTTCTTCGTTCAAATTAAATTTTATACAAACCTCTTCTATTAAAGTACCAGATAATACTAATGATACTAAAGATTCTATATTATCAATTACATAATTTTGATTTGATTCTTTTGGATTTTTTTCTATCATTTTAGTTATTTCTAATAATAAAATATGAATAATATTTTTATCTATCTTCTTATTTTCTTTTTTTAAATATTCTTCATTCATATTTAGAGCTTTTTTATAATCTTTACTTTCAATTACTTTAAAAATGTTTGTACTTTTTGATTTTTTCATTTCTACCATTTTTCCATTAATAATATCGATTAAGTCTTTAGCTAACATTAAAGAATATTTATCATATGGCAATAATTTATAACGTGTTTCTAATAATAAAATATAATCAATATATTCTTGGTATTGTTTATTTTTTACTAATTCTAATTTTTTATCAATTGCTAGATTATGTTCTTTAATTGATTGTTCTATTAATACATAAATAATACGATTATAAATGTTTGAGCCTTCTAATTTGATTAATTCTTCTAATTGTCTACCTGCTAAACGAAATTTTCTATAGAATATCGAAAATCTTATTGTATTTTTTAGACAAAGGTTTTCAATATTATCATCTGTTATTTTGATATCTTTGAATTTTAAATTTCTAGCTTTTTCTTTATATTTTTCTGGTACTTCTGTTAGCATGCTTAATAAATATAGATACAAATTTTTATTAGGTTTATATTCTTCATTGTTATATAAATATTCAAAGTATTCAATAGATTCTTCATATTTACTAGTTCTTAGTTTTTTCATAAACAATTCAGCACATAATTTATAGTTGTTAGGACATAAACTATAACATTTTTCAAAACAAGCATTAGCTTTTTTATAATTTTTTTGTATTGATAATTCTTTTCCATATAAAAGTAAATCATTTATTGATAAAAACTCATAAATATCTTTTTGTGTTTTTTTTAGTACTCCATTTTCAATTAATTTATCTATATCATTGATATCAAAACCACAACTATTTAAATTATCATTAGTTATCTTATAACCACCTATTAATATATCATACATTTTATTTAAATTGTCTTTATTTATCATTTTTAATTCCTCCTTGTTTTAATACTAATTGTTTTGTATCTTCCTTGGTTATATTTTTATTTTTTCTTATTTCTTCTAATAGATCTTTTATTTTTTTAGATGTACTTTTTATTTTTTCTGCCTGTTTTAAATATTTATCTCCAGATAAAATATCGCCTTGTAAATATAAGTCTTTAGCAAGTATTAATAAAACTATACATTTTTGTTCATCATTTAAATTAAATTTTTTACAAACTTCTTCTATCTCTGGTTTTGATAACATAAGAGAGGCTATTGCTTTTATATTATTAATTGCATAATTTTGATTTGATTTATTCATTCCTTTTTTTGATAATATTTTAGTTATTTCTAATAATAAAATATGAATAATATTTTTACCAAAATCTTGATTTTCTTTTTTTAAACGAACTTTACTAAATTTTAAGGCCTGTTCATAATTTTTACTATCGATTGCTTTAAATATATTATTGCAAGAAATTGATTGTTGGTTAGGTATTTTTCCATCAATAATATCGACTAAGTCTTTAGCTAATATTAGGGCATATTTATCAGCAGAATTCAATTTATATCTTTTTTGTAATTGTTCTAAATAGTTAATAAATTCTTGATATTGTTTATTTTTTATTAATTCTAATTTTTTATCGATTACTAAATGTTGTTCTGTGAATGCTTGTTCTAATAATATACTAATTATAAGATTCGAAATACTTAGTTTTTCTTGTTTTACTAAATCATTTAATTGTCTACTAGCCAATGAAAAATATCGATTATAAGCTGTTAATCTTATTTTATTTTGTAAAGAAGGATTTTTTAATTTAGTATCTTTAATATTTAGTTTTATATCATCAAATGTTAATGTTCTAATACATTCTTTATATTTTTCTGGTACTTCTGTTATCATATTTAATAAATATAAATAGAAGTTATTATCTTTTATACAATAACTATTACTATTTTTATATAAGCAATCAAAATATTTAAATGCTTCACTATAATTTTTTAATTTAATTTCTCTTAAGAATAATTGAAGACAAATTTCAAAAGCATTTGGACTTATTTCATATGATTTTTCAAAGCAAGTTTCTGCTTCATTATATTTTTTCAATGATATTAATTTTTTACCATATAAAACTAAGTCATTTGATGATAAAAATGTATAGTATCCCCTTTTTATTCTTCTTATTTTTTTTCTATTAATTAATGTTGTTATATCTCTACTATTAAATCCATAACTATTCAATCTTTTGGTAGTTAATTCATTTCCTTCTATTATAGAGTCATATATTTTATTTAAATTTTCTTCATTTATCATTATAATCCCCCTTAATAAGTTTTATTGGCTTTTAATTTTTTATTATAACTATTAATTTCAATAGTGCCTATTTCTAACAATTGTTGTTTTATTTTTTTTAATATATTCTTTAACACATTGTAAACAATTGATTGTGATAAATTTAACTTACAAGATATGTCTTTTTGTTTATATAATTTATAATTTTCAAAACAGAAATAAAGTATTATAATTTTTTTCTCTATCAAGCAATTCATTTATAATATTTCTGATATGTTTATTTTCTTTTTTTAAATTTAAGTATTTCATTTCTTATACATACACTTGTATAAATTGAAAAATCAAATCATTTAGTTATATCGAAACTACTTAATCCTTTAATAAGAACAATCATTCCAATATAGACTAATTCTTTTTGATCATATTTAAAAGCTGGAAAATGTTTGAGTACATATGATGTAACTAAATCTATATTAGATTCTATAAACTTATTTCTAATATTAATGTCATTATTATGATATTTTTTAAAGTAATCACATATTTGTTCTTTTGTTAATTGCTTTTAACTTTTTGATGTTATAAATATACTATCATACACCATAGTTTCACCTCAATTCATTTAATATTTAATTTCTAAAAAATAATAATTATAATATCATTTTTTTACTTTTTTTACAAGAAAAAATTACATTTATTCAATGTAATCATTTTAAATTATTTAATAATAAATATAATAGTAGTAAAATTATTACAAATAATAAAAGTCTTCTAATTGGATGAAATTTTTTTGAATCATTATTTATATAACTTGTGATAAGATTAATCATATTTTTAGTATTACTATTATATTTCTTTGGTTTAAAGCTTTTACTTTCTTTTATAACTTCGCCAAGTTTATTAAAATTGTTAAGTTCTAAAATATAACCAGCGTTAGAAAAATTTTTAATTATTTGTAATTGATGATCATTTGTATGTTCCCCAAACTTTTTTAATCTTGGAACTGCTATTACTTTTTTATTATTTTTAAGTCCTGCTATAATTGAACCAACTCCACCATGAGTTATCAATAAATCACATTTTTTTATTAAAGTATCAAATTCTTCTATTGGAACTAATTCAAATATTTCCATATCTTTACTTTTAAATTTTGTATAACCTGCTTGTACTACTACTTTATCCTTAATATTCCCACTATTTATTTCTTTTTGAACAGCTTTTAATAATCTTTCAAAGCTTTTATCTTGAGTTCCGAGAGTTACTAATATCATATTTAATAAATCCAACCGCCATATATTGATTTAGGATATAGTTTAAGCATAGATTCCCATTGAACTATAAATAAATTTGATATTGGATAAAGCATTTTACCAGCTAAAGTTTTTGACTCACTATTAGCAAATGTTTCTATAAAAATAATTTTACTACCAAAAATTTTACCAATATAACATATAGGTACAGCTGTATGAGTTCCAGTAGTAATTATATATTGTGGTCTTATCTTAAAATATAGATATAACGATTTTAAACTATTCCAACCAAATTTAAATATATATGAAACTATATGATCCTTTGTTCCAAATACTAAATAGTCTACATTTGAATACTGATTGGTTAAGCTTTTTGTTGAATTTGTTTTTTCAGTAATTAAATAGTAATCATAATTATTAAAGCATGATTTTAATTGTAATAATTCTGATAAATGTCCTCCTGTTGAAGCTATAAAAAGTACTTTTTTCATAATAACCTCCATTTCGTTCGCGACTATGTCGCTTCCGACACAAATCGTTACAAAAAATATGTTCTTTCTATTTATTTTTTTATATAATACACTCTTGTAAATTACTAAAGAAGCAACTACAAAGCATGGTGAGGTGAGTAGAAATCATCACCTCTTGATGATAAGTCTGTATAATAACATGTGTCAGTTGTTCTTCTCAAGCACAAATAAGTGATACTTCAAGTCCGTAAACTAATCATTGGATTTATCCTTGATATTTCAGTGTTTGAATAACTAGTTTAATGCTTCTTTATTATTTACATAAAGGAGTGATTTTTTGCTTAAAATTGTTCGTCCTATTTGTTGTGGTGTTGATGTTCACAAATCTTTTATTGTTGCTACGATTGGTACTACCAATGAACATGGTGTTACTTCGTATCAAACTAAAAACTTTTATACTCATAATAAAAATATCAATATTTTTAAGGATTGGTTAATATCTAATAATTGTTATGATGTCTGTATGGAATCTACTGGTAAATATTGGATTCCTATCTTTAACATCTTAGAAGATAATTTTAATATCACTATTGCTAATCCTAAGTATATTAAAGCTGTAAAAGGAAAAAAAGACCGACAAGAAAGATTCTATTTTGATTACTGATTTATTCAAACATAATCTTTGCTTTGGGTCTTTTATTCCACCTAAACATATTAGAAATTTAAGAGAACTATTAAGTTATCGTTTCAAACTCGTTAATATGTCTTCTTCTGAAAAACAACGAATTCAAAACTCACTTACTATATCTAATATCTCTTTAGATTTTGTTTTATCAGACCTCTTCGGTAAATCTGCTAAATCAAAATCTGATGATATTATAACATCTATCCAAGGATTTTCAATGCCTGATTCTACTATTTCTAAATTAAAAGCTTCTAGTACTCATCTTAATTCTATTAATGATACAATTAACTCTATTGAAGATGCTAGTAATTATATTATTAATAATAATGAGTTAAGACCTTATGTTAATTTAGCAATGACTGTACCTGGCATTTCTGAAACATCTGCTATGATTATTGTCTCTGAAATAGGAACTGATATGTCTTTATTTTCAACTACAAAGAAACTTTGTAATTGGGCTGGTCTTACACCCCAGAACAATGAAAGTGCTGGTAAAAAGAAATCTACTCGTGTTTCTCTGCTGGTGTTTATCTTAAACCAACTCTTGTTCAATGTGTTAATGCTGCCATTAAATCTAATAAGGAACCTTATTTCAAAAACAAATATCTTAAAATCAAGAAAAGACATGGTCATAGGAAAGCTATTATTGCTATTGCTCGTATGATGCTTACTTGTATTTATAAAATGTTTCAAACTGGTGAAAATATTTAATCCCATTGATATCAATTATTCTGATATTCCAAATGAAGTTTTAGAAAATAAACGTCAACAAATTATAGACAACGCTTTAAAAACGTTATCTAAACTTGGAATAGATACTTCTATTCTTAATTTAAACCCAACAAATATTTAACAATTTCAAAGATCTATTTATCTTAATTTCTTCAAGTTTTAAACTTGTTGAACTAAAATACTTTTTTATGTGTTATTATTTTCATTTTTATTTTTCAAACTATCACCATTACCCTATATCAATTGTACCAAATTTCTGACAAAAAGTCATTACTTTGTATAAAGTCTTGCAAAATAAAAAGTGTTGGTATACTATAGTTCCGACTAAAGAGACAAATAGTTTCAACACGCTTAATATTATACACTATTTTTAGAAATTTCAAAATCCTATTTCTCTCTTTAGTAATTTGAAGAGATTTTTTTATGAATACTGATGAAAATCAAAAATTATGGATTAACAAAATCCATGAAAACTTAACGTTAAGGTGGTGCAGTGAAAACACATTTATAAACTACAAATGTGCTTTAAACAATTTCTTTACATATTATGATTCAAATACTGATATAACCCTCTTATCAGAACAAGATATTATTCCTTATTTAAACGATTGTTTTATTAAACCAAATAAAAGTAAATACACTTACAATGTTGCTGTTGCTTCAATAAAATTGTTATATATCGTTTGTTTTAATAAACGTTTCGACAAATTATTACTACCAACTTCTAAAGTGATTAAAAGGTTACCTACTATTCTTCCAACAGAACAATTTGTAAAAATAGTTAATTATAAAAAACACTTAAAACACAAATATTGGCTTTTACTTGTTTTTTTTCTGTGGCCTTCGTGTTAGTGAAGTCGCCCATATAAAAAATGAATTTATTTCAGGATTCCATACTTTAGTAGTAAGGGGAAATTGTATTTAAAAGTTAAAAAAATAATATCATTTTGATATTAATATCACTCAATATTCAAAAATTAGAGAAAAATCCAAAATAGAAAAACTTTACTTTCCCCTTATAAGCATATTTGTCAGAAATTTGGTGCAATAATTTTATAACACATTTTGATTACACAAAATGTTACATAAAATACTAAACATTATAACATCATCAATTATTTTTATCAATAATTCATATATAAATGATATTACTTATTTTTAGGATGATAAAAATACGATATAAATTTAGAAAATCCATATAGGATTTTATTACTATTTTTTATAGCTATGCCTTTACCTACAGCTTTACCACCAATAGTAAGGGACGCTACTAAAGCTGTAATTACTAAACTTATATATAATGGATTAATACTTATAATTTTAGTTATGGATGCAGCTATTACAACTCCAGCAGAACCAGAGATTATTCCACAAATATCACCTACTACATCATTACAAAATGATGATACTTTAGCAGCATTCTTCTTAAATATGGTTGCTACATCTGCTCCTTTAACTTTTCTTGCGTTCATTGAATGTAATGGTTTTTCATCAGCCGCTGTAACAGCTACTCCTACCATATCAAAAAATACACCAAGTAAAATAAATACTAATAAAATTATTGTACCTATTATAATGTTAGTATTGCTTAATGCGATTTCTGAAACAAAGGAAAATATCATTGATATAAAGAAAGCTAGAAAAGTTATTTTCAATATCCATATAGATTCATTGTTTTTCTTTTTTGCCATAAGCCACCTCTATTCAAAAATAAAAAGGGAAATTCCCTTTATAATCTTGTTTGTATGGCTATTAATATAGTTAACTTTACGTCTTAGGTCGAGTTGGATTTCCCCTATTTCTACAAGACGTTACCATCTTGCGGTTCCCCTTTAAAGAAATAGATATATAGTCACCTAATATATTACTCGATTGCCACTTAGTACGCACTGCAATCCCATATTAATGTCACTCTAGGAGATTTCCTCCTCAATTGATTTATTATTAATTCTTTTTTGCAGATACAGTTTCAAAATGCGATTTTTAAATAACTTTAGCTATAAATTATTTAAAATAGATCATTTATCCCAAGTATCCACTCAAGACAAGCTACACTACTCATAACTTTCGCCACAAAGTAGGTTCAAGCCTAAGTCGTAGTAAGTCAGATCAACAATCAATGTGTATATGCTTACCACAAGTTTAGGTCTCCATGAATGCTGGGTCGTTTGACGTATGCCATTACGTGCGCCCAACACTCTACCTTCCAGCACCCACCCCAAACTGGGCGTAAGAAGCAAGCACCAAAAGTTTCACAGATATGCTCTTTAACGGATTTTTAGCCCCGTCTTCATAATAAATCATATTGACTAGAATAATGTGCCACTTGATTTACAAATTTAATTCTAACATATTTTATGCAATTAGTCAAATTGAGATTATGATAATTTTGGCTTTTTATTTTTAAACTCAACTATCATTTTTATTAAATAAATCATACCTATAAACCATCCTGTCAAAAATACATTAAAGTAATACATAAAATAACTAGCAGGTGCAGTAATAAATAGTATAAATGTATGACCTAATAACATTCCACAAATTAAAAACAAAAATAAATCTTTCTTAAATATTGAAGTTACAAATAACAAACCAATTATAATTATTGGAATCAAAAAATTATTTGTTAAACAGTATGGTCTACAAGGTATATCACTATTATATGCTTTTCCTTCTAAAATAGAAACAACAAATTTTCTAGTTTTATATCCAAAAATTGTTTTAGTATCTTTTCGATCTAACACTCTATCATTTTCATTAGAATATAAATTTTTAGAAGTAAAATTATCGATATAAATACCGCTTGCATTCGCAAATGTTAATAATTTTGTTTTAATAAAAATTGGAAAATTATTTTTAACAATATCAATGTAAGCATTTAAAAATTCTTTATATTCCTCTTCAGTAAATTTCTTAATACAACCTCCATCTTTCCAAATAGCATATGTTTCAATATAAGAAGCATTTTTCTTCATAATTTCTATATCTAATACTTTATTGATTTTTGCTAAATTTTCTTCTAAATTTTCACCCTTTAAATCTTGAGTTAACATATATGATAAAGGATTTACAACCATCGGTAGATTTCTGCTTAAAGATTTTCCATCTAAACGTTGTGGTATAGATACTAAAATAAAGACTGATAAAAATGATAAACCTATTTTTAAAATGTTTTTTAAATTAATACTTTCTTTATATACAATAAACACTAATAAAGGTAACGCTAACACTAAATAAATACTTTCGCTTCGCCAATTAGCTACTACCCCATTTAAAACTATTAAAATTATTAATTTTTTTGTTGTAAGCTTATTTTTAAATAAATAATCAAATACTAAAATACTAATTAAAAATAAATAGGCTATTCCAAACATAATAGGGCGGTTAGCAAAATATACATAAAAAAGTGTATGCATTAAGAAAAGTGGTAAATATATCAAATAACATATTTTTTTATTATTAAATAATTCAAACGTATTTTTAGTTATATAAGATATAACTATACAAAACATAATTACTTGTAATAAAATAGCCCCACTTGGTACAGGAAAAATCATTAAACCAATTGAATAAAATACTGAAGATAGATAATGCAAATAATAAAGGAAATCTACTCCTGTTGTAAAAGAAAAGAAATTAAATACATCACTTCCAAACCAAATACCTGGATAAACAAAAAGAAATATAATAAAAAGTGGTATAAAACATATTAGAAAATGTTTAAAATACTTTTTAGATTCTGTATCTTTTTCAATAAAAATTTTTATCAAAAATCTATAAGTAAAGAATAAAATTATTAATAGTAATATTTTACATCCAATATAATTAATGATATTAAATTTGTCAAAATTAATTATTAATTTATCAGTAAAAAAAGTGATTATAAAATGTATTAAAGCTATAATAATACTTATTAAATTATTTTTCATATGTCACCTACCTTAATTAAATCCCTTAACAACAAAAACACTTCCACCACTATTTATAGCAGCTTCAATTCCTGGTTTAGAATCCTCAAATATAATACAATTATCTGATTTTATATTAAAATAATCCATAGCTTTAATAAATCCTTCTGGATTTGGTTTTGGGTTGATTATATCATCATGGGTCAAAATTAAATCAAAACAATCAGTTTTATTAAACTTTTTTAAAATATCTAAGGTATTTTGTTTAGAAGCTGTTGTAACTAACGCGATATAATATTTTTCTTTTATTAAATTAAGTATTTCAAATAAATGATTATTCACAATAGCTTTATCTAAAAATTCGCCATAACTTTCTTTTTTTATAGCATGTATCTTTTCCATTATTTTATTATTGTTTTCTCCAATAATTGTAGGTAAAAATTGTTTATATAATCTACCATTACATTCGCTACAATAATAATCATAGTTGATATTAAAATTAAATTTTTGCAAAGCTTTTAAATATGCATGATAATTAACATCTTTTGTATCAAATAATGTTCCATCCATATCAAAGATTGCTAATTTATTTTTCATAAAACTCAATCACCTCATTTAAAACAATAATAAAACCTGCATAAAACATAATAAATCTATCTCGGTCTTTGTTTATTTTATATGGTAACAATCTAAGCCAATGTACAATCTCATGATAAAAAATACTTTTTGTCTTTTCTAATCCAAATTTTTGTTCTAAATAATCTTTATACTTTTCAAAAATTTCATCATATATAGATGTTCTACTTCGCATATAATTGATTTTATTAGCAACAACATCAACTGATGGTGTATGCATTAAAAATTCGTATCCTCCATGCAAAGACTGTAATAGTTTTGCATAATCTAAATTAGCGGAATCATGAATGTTTCCTGTATTGGGATCAATAATATAATAGTTATTTTTGCCTGTTTGCATACATATAATATTTTCGATTGTTAAATCTCCATGAATATCAGAATATTTATCATTTTTAAATATGTTATATAGATACTCCGAATTTAAATATTTTTCAAAATGTTTAAAATTTTTATATTTTTTACCATTAATAATTAAATAATCATATTTTTCTAATTCTTTTACTTCTTTAGAATCAGTTAAAATTTTTAAATTATTTATAACCTTTGATTCTATATATTTTTTTATACTTTTACTATCAGCAATCCGTTTATTAAGGCAATATAAATTTTTTTCTAAATCATTTAATACTTTTTCTAATAAATTCCAACTAGTTTTAACATCTGTTGAATGAATATAATTAAAACATCCAATACTTTCTTTTAAATATGGCATATCATAACAACAATATCCATTACTTTTTTTTATGTTATTGATACTCGTTAATGATATTGCCTTTTGATGCTCAATAATCCAATTTACTTGCTCATAAAGTTTTTGTCCAGCACTTCCAAAAGCATATTTACGATAAAACATTGAAGTATCATCAGTGCATAGCATAGTAGTAGCATTACTACCAGCAGAATAATCCTGAATAATTGAAATATCACTATTAATTTTCATATAATTTTTAAAATATTCACGATTATTTCCTTCAAAATAGGCCTCTAAAAAAGCTAAACGATCATTTTCTTTAATATGTGGAACAATATTAATATAACTTGTATTTTTACTAGGTACATTTTCTCTTATAAAATATGAATAAATTAACATTATAATAACAGGGACAATTAAATAAACTAGTGTCATTAAACCAATATCTGTTAAATTAATAATCATTCCTATAGTAGAGGCTTGCATATTTCCAGAAGCAAATAATGATAACAAAATATCAATTAATCCTACATTATATCCACTACTCTTTAAAGATAATGCGAATAACGCATATGATATAAAATACATTCCCCACATAAAAAATGTACTACTAAATAACTTTAATTTTGATATTTTATTAAGTAAGTCTTTAAAGGTATTAATTGTAAACCATGTTGTCTTCAATATTTTTAGTTCTATTGATTTGTTAAAAATACTTGATATATTTTTTATAATATGCTTTATACATTTATTGTTCTTTATGCCAAATAAAATAAACAAAACTATAAAAATAAACAAAAATATATAAAATACGACTGAATTTAAAACAATCTTACTTCTAAATCCTAAAAAATATAACGATATGAATAAAATTGCTATTATTAAAATATCTAAAAATCTATCTACTATTATAGTAGCTAATGAAAAAGAAACCCCATTTTTCATTTTTCTACCAGAAATAAATGCTCTAAATAAATCTCCAATATGAAAGGGAATAAAGGTATTTATTAAATACCCCCAAGAAAGAGAATTCAACAAAATTTTATCTTTTGGAATTTCATATATACCAATAAATAGTTTCCATCGATATATTTTTATTAAATGAGCTATTATTAAAACCAAAATAGCTAATGTAAGAAATATATAACTCATAGTTTATTTTAAAACCTCAAATTCATTTGATTTTTTAGCAATCTCATATTCTTCTGGTGTTCCAAATGGTACGTGACTATCAACATTAAAGTTTACTATTTTTTTATTATGAGATGCCATAATGTTATAAACACCACTTACAAAATATTCTGAATAATTACACTTTTCTAAATATTCATTAGTCATCTTTAAAAATAAATCTTTATTTCTAAAATAATATGCTCCACAAATTGCATTATTGCTAACAACTACTTTTTCTACTGTTTCTATTACATATCCTTGATAATTAAGTTTCAAAAAACTAAATTTAGGATCATTTGATTTAAAAGATAGTAATGCTCCATCTATATCATCAAATTCCCCTTTATTACAATAATCAGCAAAACTTTGACATCTAAAAATATGATCACAATCATTAAAAACTATTGGCAAATCATCATTAATGTTTTTAATTCCTTCAATGCATGTTAAAACTGCTCCTTTTAATACTTCAGGAATAAATACAATATTAGCATCTTTGAAATATTTTTTTATAACTTCATCTATTTTAAATTTATCAATATGCTCTTGTAATACAACAAAAGTAAGATCATAAATATCAATGTAATTAGTTATACTTTTTGTAGCCCAATATAAAAAAGGTTTATCATAAATTTCAATAAGTGGTTTTGGAACAATAAAACCATCTTTGAAAAATCTTGAACCAGCCCCACCCATTGGCATAATTAAATGTATCTTTTTCATTTTATTTAGATCCTTTCTTTTTCTCATAAATTGTTTCGAAATTATAATCAGATACTATTTTAGTTCTCAATTCCGATTGTAAATATCTTTTTCTTTTAAAAAGATAAGATAATACTAGTTTAAAAGTATTAAATGCCTGACTTACCATTTTAACATTTGAAACTTGATCATCTTCTCTCCAAGATATTGGAAAAAACTTTATTTTTTGTTTATAACAATTAATTGCTAAAAGCATATAACAATTGAAAGTTAAATTATCTGGAAATTTTAAATAATATTCACTTTCTAAACTATTTACTTTATACATATTTAGTCCTGAACCTAAATCATATATTTTTCTATGTACTACCATTGAGAATAATATGTTATATACCCTATTACCGAATGTTCTAAATTTTGAATAATAAAAATAGATTAATTATAAATATTCTAATCAATCTATTTTAATTTATTTCAATAATTTGTTCCATAATTTTGATGTTATATTTTTTAAAATTATAGCAAGTACTAAAGTGATACTTAAACAAATAATAAAATATAAATAAATATTCAATCTATTTTGAAATATTATCATGGAAATTCTTTGTAAAATGTAAATCCAAAAAACATTTTTTCCTAAAAATAATAGTATTTTACTATTTGATGTTACTTTCATATTAAACAAATTTATCATAAAAACAAAGGTAATCGAAAGTAAATTGTGGATATAAATATTGCTTCGTTCATGGTAAAAGATAAGTAATAACAAACCTGAAATAATAATAGTACCTATATAACTCTTAAAATTTCTCATAACAAATGCATCTATTTTGTCTTTAAAAAATGAATACCACATTCCACCTACAAAGCATAATATTGTTGTACACCAATGAGGAAATCTATATATATTAATATAATAAACATATATAAATGTTAATATAGTTATAATTATTAAATTATATTTATCTTCTCCTTTAAATAATTTAAAGCTAAATAAAACTGATAAATATAAATAAAATATAGCAAACATATACCAATTACTATTACCTATTGATTCCCAACCTATAAAAGAAAGTAAAATATTTTTTATTGAATATGTCCTTTTTAAAACTAAATTTAATAATAAAAATAATAATATAGCTACCCAAAAATTTAAAAAGGTTGGAATAAATCTTTTTTTGAAAAAGCTATCAATATATTGTTCTTTATTTTTTTTGATTTTTTCATATATACCAAATCCCGAATAAAATAAGAAAGTTGCTACTATTAGTTGTCCTAATTTTATAATTATAAAATTTAATGATTTATCATAAATATTTAAATTAGTATTATAACTTAAAAAATGACTAAAAAAGACAATAACTACAAATATTCCATTAATAATAGTTGTATTACTTCTATCAATATAATTAAAATTTAGATCTTTAAAATTTATTTTAATACTAATTAAATATATAACTATCAATAATAAAAATATGAAAACCATACTACCACCCACTGAAATTATAACATAAATTAGATGATAATAATAATTTAATTTTGAGTAAAATAAAAGGATCAAATTGCTCCTCTCATTATTTAAAATATTTTAATATAAAACTATCCATTTTTACCTACTTTTTCTATTAAAAATTTCATAAAAATAAAGTTAATTACCATAGTAAATGGTGTTACAATAATTTTTGCACTTATTGAATTAAATTTAATTAGTAAAGAAATATTTGTATTAATTAAAGCGTTAGCAAGTTTAAAAATAATACAAGATGAAAAACTGATCATTGTTATTTGATAAATGATATATAAAATATATTTTTTCTTTAAATCTATTTTTTCACTACCATTTTTAAATAATTTTTTAGTAGAAATTAAATATACAAAAGTTACAGCTATTCCAGAACTAATAATATTAGAAATTAATTCATTAATACTTATGGATGTTAAAATGGTGTATACTACCATATCCATTATCCAACCTATGCCAGATATACCAAAAAAACTAAATGCTTGAATTATTAATTTTTTCATTATTTTCCTTTTTTAATATATCAATTGTATTTTTAATTCCTTCCTCTATTGGTGTAATATCAGTCCAACCTAAATTTCTTATTTTGGATGAGTCTAATATTGCTGTGGTTGCTGTAGAATAACCTTTTCTTTCTTGTTCTGATGGAAGTTCAAATACAACTTGCTTACCAACATAATTTGAAATTAAATTAGCTAAATCTTTAAGTGTTATATCTGATTTAGGTGATGATACATTATATGCTTCTCCAGTTTCACCATTTAAAATAAGAAATAAAATAGAAGATACTATATCACCTACATACCCATAAGAATAAAATTGTTTTCCTTCACTTTTTAAAATAATATTTTCATTATTAATTGCTTTATTAATAAATTGTGATAAAGCTTTACTATCATCCTTTAAAATTGTAGGACCATATACTCTTGGTAAACGGGCAACAGTTATATCTAAATCAGATTCTTTAATATAAGCTTGACACAATGCTTCACCTAATCTTTTACTTTCAGGGTAACCAGCCCTTAATGTATTACAATTAAGATAACCTAAATCTGTTTCTGAAAATTCTTTTTTATCAGTGTTATTTTCTCCATATATTTCAACTGATGATAGAAAAATAAACTTACTTATTTTTTTCTGAACAGCTAAATTAAGCAAATTATATGTTCCTATTACATTAGTAGTTATTGTTCCTATTGGGTCATTAGAATAAGCTAAAGGATGAGTATTACTAGCGCCATGAATAATATAATCTATACTATCTTCAATATCTATTTTTTGATTTATATCAATAGAATATATTTTAAAATTTTTATAATTTAAATATTTTGAAAACCTATCTTCTGCTTTATTTACATTTCTACATACAGCTATAATATTACAATTAAGTTTTAATTTATTATTTAAATTCATTAATACATCAATTAAAAATGTTCCAATTAAACCTGTTGCACCTACCACTAAAAATGTTTTACCTTTAAATTCATTAAAGTCATAATTCAAATCACATATTTCATTTATTTTTTTTACATATTTTTTATTATTAATCATAAATCACCTTTTTATGTAGTTTGATAATTGAGTATTTAACAAAGCTTGAAACATTTCAATATCATCTATAGTCGTTACCTTTAAATTTTTTTCAGATCCAATACTAAAATAAGTTTTTTCTCCTAACATTTGCATTAGTGTACATGAAGCAGTTGTGTTAGTGATACCTCTTTTTTTAGCTTCATCATGTGCCCATAATAATTTTTCCAAAGTATATACATGTGGTGTCTGTGTTCTAAATAATTTTTCTCTTGGAATTTGTGATTCTGAAACAACTCCATCATCACTTATAAATATAGCTTCAACACAAGGAATAGCAGCTACTGCACTACCATATTTTTCAAATGTTGATAATGAATTTGAAATTATTTCTTGTGATATTAACGCTCTATTGCCATCATGAATTAATACAATATCGTTTTTATTACAATGTTTTTGTAATTCAATTAAACCATTATATATTGATTCTTGTCCAGTACTTCCACCTGATACAATATATTTTAATTTACTTATATTGAATTGCTTAGCGTATGCTCTTAGAATATCATGCCATCCATCTAAGCATACAACAATAATTTCATCAATATTAGGATGTTTTTCAAATGCCTCCATTGTATAAACTATAAGTGGTTTATTATCAATATGTAAAAATTGTTTTGGAATATCTTGATGGGTTCTTGTTCCTACCCCTGCCGCTGTTAACAGTGCGATGGTTTTTCTTTTTTCCTTCATTAAAATACCTCCTCAATCTATCTTTTTAATTAATCTTTTTTTAATAATATATATCATTTTATTTGATATTTCAATAAAAAATTTATCTCTAAATATAAATAGTAAAACCATATAAATAGTAAAACCACTTATAATTTGTATTATTGTAGATATAATAGTTGTTCCAAAATAATTACCAACTATTATACAGATTATAAGCATACATATTCCTGAAATTATATATTTAAATGCCATATATATAAGTTCAGAAAATTTTATTATTTCTTTAATATTAATTATTTGAACAAAGAAAACTGTAAATTCAGCTATTACAGTACCAATAGCTGCCCCAACTGGTCCAAACTTTGGAATTAAGAAATAATTAATAATTAAATTTAACATAGCACCAATCACATAAGAAATTGTAAGAAGTTTAGTGTTATTAACTGCTGTTAAATATTGTGTTCCTGATACAGAAGATAAAGAAATAAATAAAACAATTGGACTAACCATCATCATAACAGATATAACTTTGTCATAACCATCACCTAAAAACCATGGTATCATTGTAGAAGAAATTGCTATTAAACCAAACATTAATGGAATAGCCATAAACAGTGAAAAGTTAAAGGCTGTTTTTACATATTTTTTTATATTTTCTTTGTTGTTTTTATTAAATTCATTTGCTACTCTAGGCAACATTACACTACTTAATGCTGTAATTAATGCAAGTGGCATTTTAACAATTCTTTCTGCTTGATCATAAAATCCAACGTTACTTACATTATCACTTAAAAATTTAATCATCATTTTATCGCATTGAAGATAGACTAAAGAAGCTACTTGTGGTGCAAATAATTTTATAGTTGGTATTAAATGTTTTTTGATATTTAAATTTTTTATTTTTATTTTTCCAACTCTTTTTTTTATTCCAGTATAAAGTATTAAATTTCCTATAGCAGAATATACAGAAGAAATAAACATGAATAAATATAAATCTTCTGGTCCATGAATAAATAAAAATATATTTATAACATTAATTATTTTGACAATAAAACTTCTAGTTACTGTCATTTTAAATTCTTCTAATCCAGCATATAACCAAGAGATATCAACAAATATTCCAAATACAGCTACCAGTTGAACTATAAAATACATTCTATATTCTGAAAAATATGCATATATTAAATACACTATAACAGTAATAATAAAGCATATTATTCTTAAGAAAAATAGTTCATTAAATACTTTATTTAACTTTTCTTTATCATCTCTAACATAAGCTATTTCTCTTATAGAATAATTATTTAAACCAATTAAACCTAAAAGTCCAAATATTTGAACGACTGAACTTACATAACTATTGATACCAACTGCTTCTGGAAGTAGAGTTCTGGCTAAATATGGAGCTGTGATAAGAGGAACAATTATTAAGAATAGTTGATAAAATGAACTATAAATATAATTTAAAACTACTTTCTTTTTACTCATTAAATCACCTCTTAGAAATTAAATCTATCTTGTAAATATTTAAATATTTTTTCAGAATAATTTCCTTCCATATCCATATTTAATAATTTTAATGTCTTATCTCTTTCTTTTTTGTAAGTATCTTTATCTAAACTAATATCATTAACAAAATCAATAAAATCACTTAAATTTTCAATATAATGACCTTTAACAACTGTTTTATAATCATAAGTTATTCCTAAATTTTCGGAATATTCTTTTAAATCATCAATTGTAAGTCCAACAGGTTTATTTGTTAATAAATAATCATAATAAACTGAAGAATAATCAGTTATTAATCCATCAGATTGCCCGAGTAAATGATATAATGATATTCCAAGGTCATCTAAATCTTTATTATACATTATTTTAAAATTACTATAAATTTTTGTCTTTATTTTACTTAAATCTTGAGCAAAATGAGGTTTTAATATCAAAAATACATTACTATTTTTTAATTGCTCATTTAGTTTTTCAATATCTTGTATTTTATATAAGATTGGCAATCCAAGAGGCATATCAAAAGTTGAATCAATTCGATTACTATTACTCATATTTCTAAATGTAGGAAGCCAAACAATTACTTTTTTATTTTCTAGATACATCTTCTTTTTAATATCAATACTTTTATCAAATAAATCATCATTTCTAGGAGATTGAAAAATTTCAAATTTGTCCTTTGGAATATTCAAAACTGGAGCCAATTCATTTAAAAAGAAATCTGAATTAGATATAGAAAAATCGGTATCATAATAATTCATTCTAATTTTAGTACAATCTTTTAAAGGCATTCCATGAGTAAGATATATAATAGTTTGTTTTTTGGTTTTTTTATGATAAAAACGATTGCAAGTAATTATAAATTTAGATCTATTAATAAGCCAGTGCTTTTTTAAAAAATTAATTACTCCTTTTTTATATTCATTAAAATAATAAATATCATCTCTTTTAAATTTGGAATTTATTTCATCTTTTTGAGTCATCCAAATTATTTTATATTTTTTTTGATAATCATGTTTTAATAACACTTTATAAAAAGCATATGAATTATCAGCAAAATCTGGTATTGATTCTACTAATATTTGATTTTTAACAGGTATTAATTCTGTTATTGGATTCCTATACAAGAAATTTCTTACCTTTTTTAAAAATTCCTTTATATGATACCAGATTTTTTTTAATATTTTCTTCATTACACACCTTCTAATATCTAAAATTCATTTTTATTACAAATTTCCAATATGGCAACATTTCTCCAGCTACTAATCTATTTATTTTATAATTATCATCTTTTTTAGATGAATTAGCATATGGACCAAATCTAAATGCCATTTTATATCCGTTTTCTTTTAAAATTCGAATATAGTCATCGCTAAACCAACCGTTTGGATAAGCATAATATTTATTTTGATTATATTTTTTTACCTCTTTAATATCTTTTTCAATAACACTATTAGGTCTATTTTCATGACCTTCTCTATTGTGCATACCATATGAATGTGATGAATATTCTAGATTTGAATATTCTTTTTTAGAATCCTTTATCATATCTAAAGTCAAATAAGAATATGGATGTTTTATATCATCAACATGATTAACTACATGATAGTAAATAACAAATGATGTTGCTTTCTGATTATTTTCTTTTAAAATTGGTAAAGCATATTTATAAACAGATGACCATCCATCATCAAATGTTATTAAAACAGACTTACGTGGTATTTTACATTTACCTATTTTCCAACAATAATATTCATCTAATGATAATGTTTTGAAATTATGTTTTTTAAGATAATCCAATTGCTTTTTTAAAGTTGATTCTTTTGTTAAAAAAGAATCCTTTTTATATTTATCATAAAGCTCATCTGGAATTATATTATGATAAGTTAATATTGGTATTTTTTGTTCAATTATAAAATTAAAATAAATTAACACTCCTAATAAAACTGCCATAATTATAATCATTAAATAAAATATTATTTTAAAATATAAATTTCCATATAATTTTTTAGTTTGCTTAAAACTTATTCGTTTCATAAATAACCCTCAATTCATAGTGTTTTTTTCTTTTAAAAATACTAATTTAGAAATTGTTTTATTGAAATATTTTAAATAAATACTTTTAAAAGATTTATTTTTTATATATTTATTTTTTTTATAATTAGGAAAAGTATTATTCACTTTTTCTATTACATATTTTACTCCTTTTTTAAATTCTTTTTTGTTTTTTGTTTTTGCTAATCTTTTTATAAAAGTAGCATATAAATATCTAACATATGAATATTCTAATTCTTCTTTATATTTGTTAAATTTTTTTTCTTTTTTATAATAATCTATTATATCATCTAAACTTTCTATTAATTGATATAATTTTTCATTGTAAGTATAAGTTAATGATCCTTGTCTTTGCAAATAGTTATATAATGGTTCTTTAATTACTCCTATTTTATTAACTCGTGAATAAATCATATATAAAAATCTAACATCTTCACAAAAAGTCATATGTTCTTTAAATTTAATATTTTCAAGCAATTTTCTTCTATAAATTTTATTCCAAATAACTGCATAAGCATTTATCATAAGTTCTCTATTAGAACTATTATCCCCTATATTGGAAGAAATATATTTTATATTATCTGGATATATAGCATTTGTATCACATGCAACTATATCATAATCACCTTTTATAGCTTTATTATATAGTTTTTCATACATATCACTATTAGCCCAATCATCACTATCCATAAAGCCAATATAATCTCCATGGGCGATTTCTAAAGCCCTATTTCTAGCAATTGATACACCTTCATTTTTTTTATTAATTACAATAATATTAGAATATTTTTTAGCAAGTTTATTTAATTTTTCTATTGTATCATCTTTGGAACCATCGTTAACTGCTATTATTTCAATATCAGTCAAAGTTTGATTAATCAAACTTAAAATACATTTTTCAATATATTCACTTACATTATAACAAGGAATAATAACACTTAGTTTAACATTCTTTTTCATCAAATTTAACCTCTCCTATATTGGTTGTTTTCCAAAAGAAGCCACAAATAAATCCTAAATAAATTGTTACGAATAGTTCATCTAGTATATGACCTGAAAATACTGAAACTCCAAGAAGTGCACAAATCGCTATAACAAATGTTATACTAATCAATTTTGGCTGATTTTTAAGTTTCTTTAAAATTTTTAATGAAACTAATACCATTATAGCAATATATGGTCCAACTAAAAGTATTAAACCAATATACCCCATAGTAAAAGCTTGTACAATAAAATCGTGTTCCATATATATGCCACCATTACGCATTCTCGAAAAAGAATAACCAAACAATTTATATTTCAACTTACTCCCATTTAGTTCATCAATTCTATTCGAAATCAATGTTTGCATTTCTCGATTTTCTATAACTCCATTTTTCTTAGATAATTCAAAAACATTAAACCAAAAATCTGAATCAAATTTATAATTATATAGTTTTTTTACATATCTTTCTTGAATACCAAAAACTTTATAACTATCAAGAATATATTTTTCTCTGATATCTACTGAAGTATCATCACTGGGTTTCTTTCCTAAACTATTAAGATCACCTAATTTATAACCATATTTTCGATTATTTATAGGGGAAATAGCAAGAAAAAATATTCCTATTACTAGTATTAATAAAAAAGGTATCAAACGTTTAAAATTCCACCAAGTTTCTTTTTTCAAAATCCTTAGATAAAATAAAACAATTATTAAACATATATATATTAAAATCCATCCATAAGCTGCTGTTCTAGTTCCAATCATAATCATGGAAATAATTAATAAAAATGAAGTAATAATATTGAATTTTCTAGTTTTTTTTAATACATCATATAAGCAAAATGGTAAAAGTAAAATCATTAGACCACTTACTTGATTAGCCATATAAAACCAACCTTTTGAAGTTAATTCATTATAATTATACTTTGATAAATCATTAAATAGCCAACCAATCCAATTCAATGTTGTAATATTAGTTTTAGTTTCATAAGAAGTATATGATATGCATAAAGTATTACCAATAAATATTACAAATCCAATTATAAAAGAAGAAACTAATATTGTTCTACTAAATTTTTGATAATCAACATTTGATTTTTTAGTAAAATAAATTATGGTAAGTGGCAAAATCATCCTTATAATATAAAATAATTCTGAAAATAAAGAATATGCATATGATGTAGGTATAACAATATTTTGATCACTTGAAATTAAATGATGAATAATAGTATATACTAAAATAACACCAAAATAAATAGAAAGATATATATAATTTTTTTTATTTTTAGCGTTTTTTATAGTTATTAATGTTAATATACCTATAAACAAGCATCTAACTAATGTTGGAATTGTAAATCCAAATAATTGTAAATTCTTATTTCTAAATAAACAATTTATATCTAAAATTGGTTGTATTATGATAAAAAGACATAATAATCCCAACAAATTTTTATTATTTTTAATTAATTCCCTTATCTTATCTTTCATATATCTAGCACCTCATTTATTTGTTTGATTATTTTATTATTTTTATACTCGTAATATTTTAGATTCGATTTATAGTATTTTATTTTATCTAAGTTTTCAAATAAATATTTTAAACCATTATAAAGACCTTTATCTGAGTTTTCTACTATATACCCATTAAAATCATGATTTATTAATTTTTTAGTTGCCGCATTACTTGTTGCGATCACAGGAACATTCAAAACCATTGATTCAACAATTACTAAACCAAATGGTTCATAATTTGATGGCATTAAAAATAAATCTGAACTCTTTATATACTTATAAGGATTCATAACTTGTCCCATTAATTTTACTTTATCTTCCAAATGATATTTAACAATTAGATTTTCCAATAAATTTCTATCTGGACCATCTCCATATAATCTAAATACAAAATTTTTAGGCAACATATTTTCTATATTTAAATTATTTAATATTTTTACTAATCGATCATATCCTTTCATTGGATGTAATCTTCCAACGCTTACAGCATTAAATTGTTTTTTATCTAATATAACATCAACATCTTCTTTTGATTTTTCAATAATTCTATCTGTATCGATCAAATTATTAATAACAATAGTTTTTTCCTCTAAATGATAAATATTATTAAAAGCTTCTTTTACTCCAGAAGATACTGCTACTATTTTATCAAATATCGGCAAAATTTTTTTAAATAATTTGTCATATTTTTCATTAGGGTTAGTTTTTATATATTCATAATGTAACCAATGAACCTTTTTTTTTGAATTTCCAAATGCTGTAAATAAAGCTGTAAAACCATCTTTAAAAGCTATTTCTACATCATATTTTTTTTGTAATATTTTAACACGCTCCTTTTTTAACTTGTTTTTAATTTTTCCTGTTTTCATGTCTAAAATAATCCATAATTTTTTTAAAATTAAATTTAAATTTTTACTTTTTAAAACCTCTTTATATGTATAATCTATAGCTTCAAAATATTTAGTGCCAAATATTAAATTTACTCCATCAGGCAAATTATTTAACATTTCTCCATTATTATGTAAGCACAAAATATCTATATTGTATTTATCAATATTAATAATATTAACAATATCTTGAAGAAGAACAGAAACTCCCCCCATTCTTCTCTCATCTATTACAAATAAAATATTTTTTTTCATAATTCACCTCTAATTTATTATGCTTGCTAAATATTCAACGCTACTATTATTTACCATTGTAACTCTAGGAATTTTATATTTATCTGCTCCTACTCTTGCCTTTATGGTTCCATTTGCCATATATCCTGCAAATCCTAAAGTATATCCAGCTTCCTTTAGAACTGATATTGAATAATCATTATATTCATAAAATGGATAACATAACGCTTTTGAACCACCTAGTTTTTCGCTGCTAGTTTTTAAATCATTTAAAATAACACTTTTAGATAAACATTTTATTCCTCCACCTTGACCACCGGGACAAATACCAGGATTATGCATATCATGAGTATGAGAATGTGCTTCTACATATTCTGTTGCAACATATTCTTTTTCATAACTTTTAGTGATTAAGAATACTGTTCCATTTAGTTTATGTTCAGTAAGAAGTCTAGAAGCATTATGAGCATACCAACCATCATCAATAGTTATCATAACACTTTTTTTAGGCAATTTTATCTTTCCATCCATAAAAAGCTCAAATTCATGCATAGTTGGTGTAAAAAAGTTATTATTTTTAATATAATCTAAGTGACTATTAAATTGTGTTACAGAGTGACATATAGATTGATTACATTCTTCATTTTTTGATGAATCATACACGAAATGATAAACAATTACAGCCATTTCTTTTGCATATTCATCATTATTTTTAACATCTTTGATCTCTTTAATATCATCTTTTAAAACATACATAAGATTCCCATCATATTCAATATAATATTTATCATTATCGATCATATAAATTGGAAAAGTAAATGATTTATCAATACTATATATTAATTTATCATTTAGATAAAAATTAGTCTTATCTTTTGTAATTATTTGTTTATCTAATTTTATATAATTTAAATAACGTTTGTTTTTTTCTTTTGCTTCTGTTTTTACGATATCTTCATAACTAATATAGTAATCACTATCTAAACCTACTATTTTAAAGTATTTAGTTTCTAATGTTATATCTGTTGCTTCTAAATTTATAATTGTATCTTTAGAAATAGTTCCAATTTCTTTATATTTATTATTTTCTAATAAATATAATTTAGAATCTTTATTAGTGCTAACATAATCATTATAACTATCTTTAATCTTTTTTACCAAATTTTCTTCTTGTTTTTGTTTTTCTATTTCTCTATTTTTTAAATCTATGATATGTTTTTTATAAACAATTAATCCAATCAATAAACCTAAAACAATAATAAGACTAATAGATATAATTATTTATCTTTTTTTCATATACTCACCTATTATCATTATAGTTAAATTAATAAAATTCTATTCAAAGCTGCTAAAACTTATTTATTAATATTTATATCATTAATATCAATTCTTTCAGTATCGAATTTTTCTACTTTTGGTTCCTCTAATACTTTATTTTCTTTGACTTCTTCTTTAATATTTCCCATTTTTTTTGCTTTATGAACTTTTTTTGTTTTTTTAGTTCCTTTTTTACCCATACTTCCTTGAAATGCAGCTACGATTACAATTACTATTATTACACCAACTAAACCAATAATTATGGCTTCTAATACTTTAATTTCATCATTTACTTTATCAAATATTTTGTCATTATATCTTTGTAAAGTATTTTCAGTAGGATCATAAATATAAAAGCCTTTATTGTTATTTTCTATATTGACACCATATAAAAGTAAAAATTCATCATCTTTATCCATTTTATAACAAGGGACTTCTATACCATCTATAGTAGTAGTATATTTAAAATAATTTTTAGGTATTAATTTTGAAGAAACATCTACTGGATAAAAAACAGTTCTAGAAAAGTTAAACTCTCTATATAATTTATAACTATTTTTATCTTCATCATAAATAAATAAATTAATAATTCCTTCACTATTTTTAAGTCCTACTAAAGTATAACCTGTAACTTCTCCAAAATAGGCTGGTATATCTTCATCATTTATTTTAACAGTACTTTCACTATAAAAGGCACTAGCACTTATTAACTGATCTCTTTTTCTTATAACAGTATATTCTTCATTATCAACTGTAACAATAATAGGATCTTTTTCTTTAACTGTGGCTTTTAGTTTATAGGTTCTTTTACTTCCATTTTCAGCAGTAACTACTATCTCAAAGTTATTAACCCCTTCTGTAACTTTTTTTATACCTGTCCCAACTATATTAGCTTTATTATCTTCAGGAGTTGCTTTTATATTAATACTAGTAGTACCTGATTCTAATTCAATAGAATATTCTAATGTTTCTTTATTAAATTTAGGATTTATTTGTTTACCTTCTATTTCTAAAGATTTTAAATAGTTAACTGATGATTTAGGCGTTACTGTACCATTATTATTTTGAGTACTATTATTTGGTTTAGTTGTTTGAGTATTATTAGAAGGAGTTGTTGGTTTATTATTAATATAAACAGTCCTACTACCTGATATATTAACTGTATTACCAAAAGCATCTGTTGTGTTACCACTTAGTACAAAATTAACACTACCTGTTTTAGTTGGTTTACAAGTAGTTGTATATGTACGAGAAGTATTTTGAGCATTAGCATCACTATCTGCCCAATTTAAAGTACCACAATTAGAAGCACTAGCTGAGCCACTAACACCTACATGAATTTCCCAAGCAGCAGCATTTGTAACCGTAACTGATACAGTAACTGAATCACCTAAATACATACTTGATTTATTAACATTAATACTACCAGCAGCAAATATCTTATCGATCCCTAAAAACAAACAAAATATTCCTACTAAAATCATACTTACTTTTTTCACTTTATTTTACCTCCTACTGAACGATGGTTGCAGAACCAATTAAGTGCTGACGAAGTTTAAGTAAATCTCCTGAATTTATAACTTCATCTTTGTTAATATTAGCAGCTATATTGTAAGCTTTTGCTAATTTAGTTGAACCAATTAAATGTTGACGCATTTTAAGTAAATCAGCTGAATTTATAATGCCATCACCTGTTAAGTCTCCATATATTACAACAGTAAATGTTTTAGTATCATTACCACTTGTAATAGTTACACTATCTCCTGTTGCAAGAATTTGATTTCCTTGTTTATTTTTTACTGTAACACTAGCTTTACTATCTACTTTTTTAGCACTTTCAATAAATTCACTAACTTTTGTATTTAATTTTATACTACTAATATATGTTCCATCACTATTAACTAACATTGTATTTAAAATTTCACTAATACTAATTGGAATATTAGTATCTTTTGTTACTGTTATTTTATATGTTCTTTTAGTTCCATTTTGAGCAGTAACAACAATTTCTTTAGTTTGACTAGTACCTGTTAAGTTAAAACTTCCTGTTCCTGTAACACTAGATTTTTGACTTGCTTTAGTAACTGCTATTTCTACTGAAGATATTAAAGGAGAAACATTAATAGTATATTCATTCTTTTGATAATTAAATCCATTAATAGTAGTACCATTGATTGTTAAATCTCTTAAATAATTATTACTACTTCTAGAATCTGGAAGTGATGTACTTGTAGGCATATTATTATAAACTGGAATCACAAATACAAAATTACTTTGAAGTAAACCAGTACTATTATAGGTATTATAAACTTTATTTACTTCATGATATGGCGCTTCAATATTTTGCATATATTGATGATAAGCATAGCATGGACCATATACATCAAATTTTTGAAAATATGTAGTATTTTGTCCTTGAGATATATAATCTTGAGCCAAAAATTTAGCTCCCCCAACAATAGCATCGTATTCGTTATTCCATCCTTGACTTTTAGCATGAGCTAAACCATTTTTAATAGTTTCATTAACACTATTTCCAGCTGCCTTAATATTGTAAAAATTATAATATCCATAATAAGCTTTATTATATTCAGTCCAAGTACCACTTACCATAGTTGTTCTTGTTGTTCCGATTTCTTGAATAACTCGAGAAACTAAAAAATAAGGATTTACATTATGGGTTTTTCCTGCATCTAAGAAAGTTTGGGCAAATGTTTTATTATCTCTACCACTTACATTTTTATTAGACATAAATGTCCCTTTTAGCATTTTTTCAATATTTTCTTCAGTATAATAATCACCAGCATATGAAAGTTGCTCAAACATAAATACTTTAGTACTATTTAAAAAATTTCTAGGATCAACATAGTATTTTACTGTATCTAGACTTGGAGCATACCATCTCCCTTGTTCTCCACCATAATAAGATGTATTAAAAGTATCTGTTAATGGATTGTATGCCCAAGATTCTAATGATTTTAATCCATCACGACTACCATTAGTATCTTCTATTAAACTTCTTCCTACAGCTATCCCAATTGAACAGCCTGATAAACTACCCTTATCATAGCCTTTATATTGATAAGTAGAAAAGTTATCAAAAGTTGTATTAATATTCTGAGCTTTAAAAATAGCATTAGGATAGATTTTATGTAAAGCTTCTATTTTAGATTTATAACTATCTGGAAATTTAGCTAATTCTTGAAGATATAACGTTTCATTACTTTTAGTATTATTAGTTTCAGTTGTTTCACCATTATCTATATTTTCATTACTTTCTTTGGTTTGTTCCCAATTTATATTAGTTAAATATTCACTACATACATATCCTGAATATTTATCGTACTCAATTTGAAACCAATTTTTATCACAACCATTACCACTTTTTTCGGTATCACTTATTAAAGTAATTGTTGTACTATGAGGGATTTTAAATTGCGCTAAAGAATCTGTAGTTGGCAATGATCTTATATATAATTCATTTACTCCTGTTGAGGCTGTAGATTTAGCACTAACTATATTTAAGTTAATAAAAAGAGAAAAAAATACTAAACATATAATTATACTTATTCGTTTCATAATATCTCCTCTCTACTTTTTCCAAATATATTATAACAAAATTCGACATAATTGTATAGTGTTTTAAACTATTTAAATAAATCTGAACTAACCTCTATTACAGGTCGTATTCCTACTTTATAAGCTATATATGGTGTAATATTACTAATTTGTTCTTTTCCTTCTTCTATAGCATAAACACTATATTGATTATAACCTGATATTAACCAATATCCACTATAATATAACCAATTATAATATGTTTTGTTTTGATTTTGTAGTTCTTTAAAAAATAAAAACTCATCACGTTTTAATAAACGAACAATTATATCATCAGTTTCTAATGTTTCCTTTATTTTTGGTACAAATTTAGTATCAATTAATTTCTTTATACTACTATCTTCAAAAACATCAATATTATTTTTTTCGTAAACACTACATCCTAAATCAGGATAAATGCAATATGGATTTTTTTCGGTTGTTCTTACATTTTTCTTATCGAACGCTACTGGTTGTCCTGTATTTCTAAGTGATGTTTTATCAACTGGCAAATAATTACCTTCTAAGTCTATATTAGCATCACTAAATAATATGACTTTAGATTTACTATATGAAATAACATGCCAAATACTTCCATCTTTTAATTTCATAGTGTCACCACTTTTACAATTCTTTGTACATATTATTTCTTCTATTTCTTTCGTTTTTTTCTTTTTAGGTTTAAATACTATAAACAACAAAACTAATATTAACATAAAAATTAAACTTATAATGATATTTCTTTTATTCATAATTCCTCCTATATACATCAAAAAATTACCGATTAATTCAGTAATCATTTTGCTTGTTCTATAGCTTTAGTTACGGCTTCAACCAAAGCATTTATTTTGATAGTAACACCACTAACTGAATCGGTAACTGTTTTTTTGGAATCACTCCAATTTATCCAATCTAAATTTTGTTCTTCTATTATTTTATTTTCCAAGTTTTTTACTTGTTCATCCCATTCTGCTCCATTTTCGATTACTCCTTTATTTTTTGATGTTTCTTTCATACCGTAATCTTGACCTAAAGCTTTTTTAGTAGTGATAAGTTCTTCTTTAGCAATTGTTGTATCTAAATATACTGATTTTATCAAACCTTCACTACCTACATACACAACAGCTATGACTGTATTATTTTCTCCACCATAATTATCAAGTGCTGTTCCATAATATGTTCCTTCTTTATAAATTCCTTCTTCTACTGGTGTACAACCAGAAATACCAATTAAACAAATAAGTGCTAAAACAGCTAGAATTCTTTTCATAATATCCTCCCTATGTTACATTAATTTTATAATAAATATTTTGTAATATCAAGAAAAAAAGACTAAATTATTTATTACTAGTCTTTTTATTTACATATGATTTTACCATTTTATTACTTAAATATTCATTAGTTAATTTATCTATATCACAAACTACTTCTGAAATTAATGTTTGGCTTAATATTTGTGATTTAAATAAAATAGGTGGTCTGCAATTTTTATTTACAATATAATCATTTAATTCTGTTTCTACTTTTAAATTTTCCAAATCTAATGATATTATTTTATTATCTACTTTAGTAGATGTTAAAACATTATTTAATAAAGATGTTAATTCCTTTAAAGAACCAATTGTATTATTATTAATTTTATTTATTTCACTTAATTTATAAATTAATTTATAAATTTTTTCATTAACATTTAATATAAAACTAATATTCTCAATAATTAAACTAATATTTTTAAAATTTTCATCTTTAATAATTTGTTTAGAACAATTATAAATCATTCTAATTAAACTATTTTCTATTTGTACATTTGTTTTAAATAATTTAATTAATTCTTCTTTTAATTCATTATTTTTTATATTATTTAAATAGCTTGGAATACCTATATTAGTTTTTTTTAATAAATCACTCCAGATTATTTTATCATATTCTAATTTAATTTGTTCTTTAACTTTATTTAAAATTTCCTCTAATTCTACTATTTTATTTTTATGTTTACCAGTTCTTTTATTAAGAACATTTATTTGATAAGATAATTGTATTATTTTGTTATCATTATCCATTTGAGTTCTTAATAATACTTCTAATTTAATATTTATTTTGTCTAATTCTATTTTAAATGTTTGATTATATTCTTTATTAAATAATTGTTCTTTTGTTAGTAGTAATTTTCTAGTCTCTTCTAATAAATCCTTTTGATTTTTAATCATTTTTTTCTTATTTAATAAATTTTTTTTGCAATCATTTAAACTTTTTTGTTCATCTTTTTTTAATGATTCTAAAGTTTGATATGTTTTATTTAAATTATATAGTAAATCAAAATAATTTTTAAATAGAAAAAATTTATTATTGCTTAATTCATTCATAATATACCTCTTAAGAAGATAATATAATCCTTTAAAACTAAATTGTCAATATTTTAAGTCTATTTTTTCAAATACTTTTATTAATTCTTTTGCTATTATTCCAGTTATTATTCCTGTTGGTATGGAAAATAATATTAACCAAGATAAATAATATAATGTATTGGTTTTTATAAATATTGTAGCTATTATTATTTGTCCTAAACTATGGAAAACTGAACCAATAATACTTATTCCAATTATTGATAAATGACTTATTTTTTTTATAATAGACATCATAATAATGCTTAAGAAAGCTCCACCTAAGCTAAAGAAAAAACTAACACTAAAAATTCCTGTTCTAAGAATACCTACAACAAATACTCTAACAATTGATACATATAAGGCATCTTTAAAAGAATAAGTATATAAAACAAATAAAATAATGGTATTAGCTAAACCTAATTTTAGTCCAGGAATATATCCATTAAATATAGGAATAATACTCTCTATTAAATTTAAAACAACTGAGAGTGCTATAAAAAGAGATAATCTTGTATATTTTTTTAATTCCATAATTCACCTATTTTACTATTGTATCTAAATTATTACTAGTTTTTATTTTAATTACTATTTTATTAGGTAAACATACTATAGTTTCATAAGAAGCGCTAATATAACCTTGTTTAGAACATAAATGTAGAGGACTTTTTTCTTCTAATACTTTTACTTTGCCATTTTTAGATACAATTTTAACTTTTCCATTATAACCTTCTACTTCATAAGTTTTTTCTTGCTTATCATTTAAATCAATTGATAAAATTTCTTTATTTTCATAATAAACAATTGCTTTCTTGTTTTCTTTTTGATTAACTATTTTAAACCCAAATAAAATATTTACTGATATTAATATTAAAACAATTATTAATTGTAAATCTTTTTTATTCATATTTACTAAATCCTTCTGTCTTTATAATGTTGTTATTATTATCATACCAAATTGCTTCAACATTGTTAAACTTTTTTAAATATTCTTTTCCTTTTTCAATTGGCATTAAAAATAAAGTTGTTGATAATATATCAGCTAAAGCACTATCGTTACTAATTATTGTTACACTTTTCATATAATTACTAGGATACAAAGTATTAGGATTTATAATATGATGGTATATTTGTCCTTCATATTCATAAAATCTTTCATAACTACCACTTGTTACTACACTTATATTATTGCCATTTACTATTTGATATATGTTTCCATCTTTTAAAGGGCTTTCTATTCCTATTTTATAATTATCTTTAGTCTTTTTTCCAACTAAAACATTACCTCCAGCATTTATAATATAGTCTTTAATACCTATTTTTTCAAAGCATTCACCAACTAATTTAGTCACATAACCTTTAACTATACCTCCTAAATCAATATTGCCTTTATTTATAATCTCATTATTATCTAATAAAATAATATTATCTATATTATTATCAAATTGTAATTCTGATATATCTGGTATACCTTTTTTATTATCTCGATAATATGCCCAAACATCAATAATACTACCCATATTTATATTGAATAATCCATCAGTTTTAAAATACCAATCATAAGAATATTTAATTAAATTATATAATTCTTTATCTATCTTAGTTTTATCTTTTGTATGATTGATTAGATATAATTGACTAGATTTATTATAACGATCAGTTAAATTATGATAAGTTTTATATAAGTTTTCAGCTTCTTTAAAAGCTCTTTTTACTTTATTTTTATTATTGTCATTTATTTTAATACTAATATAAGTATCCATATAAAATAAATTAGTACTATACTCATTTGTTTTAGTTAAATATATAAATATCAAAAGTAAAATAATTAATATTATCGATATGTATTTTAAATATTTTTTCATGTTTTCACCTTTTTAATTATATCAAAAAAACTAGTTGTTTACTAGCTTATCTTTTCTTTCATTATAAATTTTAGTATAAAATTTTATCCATAATTTTAATACATTTTCCTTAGAATAAAATTCACTTATTTCTTTAGAATATTTACTATATTTATTATATAACTCTTTACTATTTTTTAATTCATTTATTTTTTCTATAAATTCTTTATTATTATTACCAAATAAATATTTATCAAATAAAATATCTTTATATAAGTCTAAATTTCTAAGAAGTAATGGTTTATTAACATTAACGGCTTCTAATATAGTCATTGGGAATAATTCATTATATGAAGGTACAAATAGAATATCAGCTATATTATATATATCATTCATCTCTTCCCTTGGTACAATTCCTAAAAATTTAACATTCTTAGGGGGATTATCAACTATATCTTTTAGTTGATCATAACCATCTGTCATTTTTCCAAAAGAGAATCCGCCACACCATATATAAGAAATATCAGGTGTTTTTTTAGCTACTTCAACAAATTCCTTAACACCTTTTCTAGTTTGAACTTGACCTGCTCCTAATACAATAAAGTCATCTTCTTTAAAGCCATATTTTTGTCTAATTTTTTTATTTTCCTCTTTATTTTTTTTATAAAACTTTTCTTTAGATACATAATTAGGTATATATACTATTTTATCTTTCTCAATACCACAAGCTACTAAATCTTTAATAAAGCTAGGATTAACGACTACTAAGTAATCTGCACTATTATAAAAATTAATAACATATTTTTTAAAGACTGGAAATATTGCTTTAGGTAATTTTATACTACCATCTAAAGTAGTAGGCAAAAAATGAACATATGCAACATTAATAGAATCACTAGCTTGCATTCTAAAAAAATGTTCTAAATCTATAGTGTGATGATGAATTATATCAGCTTTTTTAATACTATTAATTGAAATATCAAATATATCACTTGCGCCTCTTTTTAGAAGATTAACTTGTTCTAAATAAGCACTTTTTACTCCTTGACCCTCTACTTTTTCAGCACTAGATAACATATTTATTTTTATTTTATCCATTTCTACCATCTCCAATTTAATTATAGCACTTATATTTTATTAAGTAAATCAAATCATAAATTATTAATAATTTGTAATATTTACAATGTAAGTCTAACTAAAATAACATCTTCACCTATTTTCTCAATTTGATTCCATTTAACTTCTATTTCATCTTTATTTGAAAACATCGAAACTAAAAATTTGCTTTTTTCAACTATCAAACCTTCCATATGTCCTTGTACACTTATATTAATATCGATAATATTACCTATTTTTCTACCATCTGTTATATTAACGATATCTTTATTTTGTAAATCAGAAAGTCTCATAATACCACCTATTTAAGTATATGAAATTCATAGATTTTTAAACTAAAAAAGAGTAAATAACCACTATCATTTCTTTTCACTAGCTATTTTAATTACATTTATTAATAACTTTTTGAAAAGTTTTTACATGTTCTAATATTTTTTGATTTATGCCTTTTTGATTCTACTATTTTAATATTATAAACAACTATTATATCAATTTTAAAATAGCTATCATTAAATTTAGAATTATTTTTATATGGTTTAAAAAAGTAGTTTATTAATTTAAATGTATAATTTTTTTATCATTTTATCATAACTAATATGAAAGGAGATAATATGTCACGTCATAAAGTAGAAATAAGTGGCGTGAATACTGCGAATATTGAAGTCTTATCTAATGAAGAACAAATGACACTATTTAAAAAAATGCATGAAGGTGATTGTTTTGCGAAAGATAGACTTATTAATTGTAATTTAAAATTAGTATTAAGTATTTTAAAGAAGTTTACTAATCGAAATGAAAATATGGATGATTTATTTCAGGTTGGATGTGTTGGTTTAATAAAAGCTATTGAAAATTTTGACTTAAATTATGATGTTAAATTTTCTACCTATAGTGTTCCTATGATTATGGGGGAAATTAAAAGATACTTAAGAGATAATAGTAGTGTAAGAATATCTCGTAGTATTAAAGATTTAGCATTTCATGCATTACAAAAAAAAGAAGAATTGTCTATTAATAACGAAAGAGAACCCAGTATTAAAGAAATAGCTCAAGCTATGAATGTTCCAGAAGTTGATGTAGCTATGGCTATAAATTCTATGAAAGATACTATTAGTATGTTTGAACCTATATATAATGATGGTAGTGATACTATTTATTTATCTGATCAATTAGAAGACAAAAAAGATAATTATTATGATTTAGATACTAAAATAGCTGTTAAAGAGGCTTTAAATAAATTAAAAGAAAAAGAAAGATTTATTTTATGTGAAAGATTTTTAGTTGGCAAAACACAAGTAGAACTTGCAAATGAATTAGGAATATCACAAGCTCAAATATCCAGACTTGAAAAAAGTGGTATTGATAACATTAAAAAAATGGTTGAATAATTATTTTAATGGTAATTTTTATTATCATTTTTTTATTTACAAATTCATACATTTATATTATAATATTAGCCATTAAAGAGGTGAATTATGAAAAATAATGAATTAAAAAAAATAAAAAATGAAATTAAAGAATATAGAAAAGAAGCTCTTTTTGATGCATTTTTCCCAATTGGAAAGTCAGTTCCTGATTTAGTTGGTCCATTTAAAATTATGTTAGATATTATATGTGTTGGATGTATTATATCGCTACCAATTGTTACAAACTTTCTCTTACCATTAATAGGAACTCTAATGACAGGTGGAATTTCTTTAACATTTTTCTCTTATGTTTTACATGATAATTTAACTAATCCAAAATATGAAAAATTAAAAGAAAAATATGAAAAATTAAAAAATGAAGATAATTCAGATTCTAATAATTCAGTAAAATGTGTTATAAATAATAAATCAACTAAAGAAGAAACTAAGGAAAGTATAAATAATATAGAATCATTCAATCAATTTGAAACAAAAGAAGAAATTGATGATGAATTAGTTAAACAGATAGATACTAAAATAGATGAATTAGAAAAAGAAAAACAACCTTTTGTTAAAACTTATAAAAAAAGGTAGTTAATTAATTGTAAAATAAAATCTTAATGTAAATAATAACTTTTCATAACAGAAGCAAGATAACATTTTGCTTTTTTATTAATTATAGTATATTTTTGTATGTCTCGCTTCTTTATATTTTTTATCTATACTTATTACTCTTTAAATAATTAAATATACTTTATAATTAGGAAAATAACTTTTGAATATAAAAATAAATTATTTTTAGAATAAATATATTATATTTTATCTTTTAAGTTCTTCATCTTAATGTTCATATATAATATCTTCGTACTTTTTAACTTTATCAACAAAACCTTTTATTGATATTAAAAAAAAACAACATATTACCAATAATCATAAAACTTGGATCAAACAATTAATATTAAAATAAGACAATTATAAATCTATTTCATAATCGTCCTTTTTATTATTCTAAAATAATTAATTATATTTTCATTAAATTTTTAAGTCTTCTAATAACTTTTTTTTCAATTCTAGATATGTATGATTGTGATATTCCTAAAACAGTTGCTACATCTTTTTGAGTCATTTCTTCTCTACCATATAATCCATATCTTAAAATCATTATTTGTTTATCACGACCATTTAATTTAGATATTTCGTCATATAATAGTTTTTTATCTGTTTCTTGTTCTAAGTTTTTAGTTACTATATCAGATTCAGTTCCTAAAATATCTTCTAAGTGTAGTTCATTTCCCTCAGCATCATAACTTAAACTATCTTCAAAACTTACTTCTCCTCTTCTTTTTTTATTTTTCCTTAAAAACATTAATATTTCATTATCTATACAACGAGATGCATAGGTTGCAAGTTTAATATTTTTGTCTAATTTATAAGTATTAACTCCTTTAATTAAACCTATTGTTCCAATACTTACTAAATCTTCTAAATCTACATTAGTATTTTCATATTTTTTAGATAAAAAAACTACCAATCTTAAATTATGTTCTATAAGTTTTGCTCTTGCCATTTCATCTCCATTCATAGAAAGTTCAACATATTTAATTTCTTCTTCTTTAGATAATGGTTCTGGTAATTTATCAGCACTTCCAACATAAAAAATACCAACATTTTCATTAAAAATTCTAATTATAAAATCAATTATTTTCTTTATCATCTTATCCCTCCAATAACTTAGTATTTAAAATTACATCTACTCCATCTATTTTAATTTTATCTTCCATAATACCTATTAAAAAATTATTTTTAATTCCTATTCCTTCTATATCTATATAATCTGCTTTAAAACACTTAATCATACTAGTACCATTTACTGTTAGAATTGGTACTAATATCATTTCAAATTCGTTTATATCAAAAACTATTTTTCTTTTATCTAAAATTATAACTGGCTTATGAAAGTATGGATCTTCTAATTTATTTCCTGTATCTAGAAATCCATTACAATTAATTATATGCTTATCCATTTTTATTTTTACTTTATAATAATTACTATAATTATTTTTTAACTCTTTAATTTGTTTTGTATAAAAATATAGTATTAGTGGTGATAAAATTATTAATACTATTACATTTATACTAAGTCCATTATGATAAAAAACCATACCTATTTGTTTATAAGAAAACTCTACATTTAAGAAATATAAAAATCCTCCTAATATCATACTAGTTGTATATAAATAAAACATATTTTTTAAAGTATATTTTATACTTCTATAATTAAATGTTATTAATACCATTAAAATACTTATAAATATTTTAATTACAAATAGTTCAAATGAATTGATATTTATAAATAAACATAATATACTAATACTTCCTATAAAAGCTCCTAAAATAAGTCTAGTTAAAGTTACGTTTCTTCTTAAAAATATTGACACTGATGCAAGTAATAAAAAATCAAAGATAAAATTAAGAATTAAAACTAAATCTAAATATATTTTCATTTTATCACCATTTTCATTATAAAAAAAAAACACTATATTTAGTGTCGTTTTATGCTTTTTTAGAAATTTTTATTACTGGTCTTACTCCTGTAAAATTAATATCATATGCATAATCACCGCCAAGAGTATTTGTCATTATTTTAAATGCATCTGTATAAGTATTGGAGAAAGAACGGGCTGTTGATAACCAATATGCTGATGGTTGTCCTGAAGTTGATGCAACAACTAAATTTTCCCTTAAATACTCTGGACAAGAACCACTTTTATTAAATTCACATCCCAATGATACTGCTTCTGTATAAGTCAACATTCTTGCTCTTAGATTCTTTATTTCAATTGGTGAATATCTTGCTGTTGTTCCATCAGCATCTGGTTTATCATCTATTAATACATAAGTCATTAATGGTATATTTGTCCAATCAGATGTTCTTTCTTCCAATGTTTTAAGTGCTGTTCTTGGACCTTTCGTATTAATTCTACCGCTGCTACTATTACTCCAAGTAGATGTAGTTCCTCCAAAAGCTATATAATCTTCTTTAATTATCCAAGCAACATTATCACCCAAGTTTTGATTCATTATAAGTGTTAGATTTTCACCATCATCATCAATTATATAAAAGTCATAATCTTCATTATCATTTACTTTAACGTTTACTAATACTCCATTTGAACAAACACTACCATCTTTTAAACAAGCATCAGTAGATGTTAAAATACTACTTTGTATTATACCACTACATTCATCTGTTATTAAATATTTATATTGGTTATTTTTTACTTCTATTTTTACATATTTATTTAAATCTATTTCTTTTCCTTTACTATTTAAAATTGGTTCTTTTAATTTTCCATCATCTACTAATTCTTTTAATGTTACACAATATATATTATCATTATTTTTAGGATAATCATTTTTTTTACTATCTATATATAAATCAGTAGCTGAATAAATTAAAGTCTCTATTGCTTCATCTAGTTTACCTTCACTATTTCTTATTTGATTTATTATTGGTGGTGTTACTATTATCATGATTAATCCAAGTAGTGTTATTACCCCTATTAATTCTACTAATGTAAAGGCTAATGTTGTGATCTTTTTCTTTTCATTTTTCAATGTATTGTTTTTCATTATTATTCCTCCAATTTGTTTATATTTATATGAAAATAATTTAATTATTTTATTTCAAATTATATTTTGATATTGGTTTTATCAATTATTTATTAGTTTTAAATTATCTTAATTGATGTAAATCCTAATTTCATTATAATTATTTTTATTTTACTGTTATATTTATTTCTTTTCTGATATTACTTCCATCCATTGCTTCAACTGTTATTTTTGTTGTTCCCTTACTTAACCCTGTTACTTTGCCAACTTCTACTATAACTATAGAAGGATTTTCAGTCATCCATGTTAAACTTTTATTAGTCGCATCACTTGGACTTATTGTTGCTGTTATAAAACGACTTTCATTTAAATTTAATTCTATATTTGTTTCTGATACTTTTAAGTCAGTTATCAATTTATTAACTATCATTGATCTTCTCATAGCTTTTTTAGTTTCCTTGCAATCTTCTACATTATCAGTTATTGTTATATTATCATCACTATAATCTTTTTTAGCGCAATATTTTCCATCAGTTATACTAAGACTTACTTTACCTTCTGTATTTATTATCATTGTCCCACTTTTAGGTTTTGTTCCTTTTATTTCAAGTCCTTCTGCTTCTGGAAAAGTAAATGCCATATCTGTTAATGTACTATTTGGATCTAATAATTTTTTTGAATAACTTAATTCTCCTGCTTTAATAATTCCATAAGCACTATCTTTAAATGAACTTTTTTTAGCTTTTTCTATTATATTCATAATGGTTGGCACAGTAATTAAGGCTATAATAGAAAGAAGTATTATTACTGCAAGTAATTCTATTAAAGTAAATCCTCGTTTCATTATTTCACTCCTTTATTGTTTATTTCTATATTAATTTTATAACATTAATATCTTTTTGTCTATATTTTAAATAAATTAAAATTTAAAAACTGCATAAAATTATTTTATTTCATGACAGTCCCTTTAGAATCAATCTTTATTTATATATTTCATCAAATAATTCTACCATCTTATTAATTACTTCTTTTGTTTTTTCTTTATTATCATTATAAATCTCTATACTATTTGTTTTGTCATTTTTTAATCTCATTGTTTATTACAATATAATGTTACTACATTTTTTATTTATACGTAATTTCTACACTATCATCATTATAATCAAATAGCATTAATATTTCATCAAGTATCTAGCAGAGATACCTTTTTCTAATACTTCTGGCATTTTAGAATATATAGAATATTTGACACCATTTTCTATTAAATTTGAAAAAGCAATATCATCCATCTTTTCAAAACTTAATATATTTAAATTGATTATAATTTTTTGATATATAGATTCATTTTTCCTTTTATTTTCACTACCTATATAGTTTTTTAAAATTAAAAACGAAAACACTAAAAATATTAACATAGTTAATATAGCTATTATAATTTTTAATTTAGAATTTTTAGAAACTTTTTCATCAATGTCTTTTACCATTTTCATATCATCCTTTAATAATTCATCTGGTGATATTTTAAACTGATCGCTTATAATAATTGTTTGTATATCAGGATAACATTTCATATTTTCCCAATTAGAAATAGTTTGTCTTAATACATTTAAAATCTCAGCTAAGTCTTCTTGACTTAAATTATTATTTTTTCTAATTTCGACTATTTTTTTATCTAAACTCATAGTTTTCCTCTTTTAAAAAAACTATATATTAAGATATATATAGTCTATCAAATCTATTTTACATATAGAATAAAATTACTTGATATTTCTATTATAACGTAAAAGACATCAATAAATTAATATTAATGTCTTAGAGATTTGCTATAATTAATATTGAAATAAATGATAGTATAAATATAGTTGAAATTAAAGCTAAAATATTTAATACTTTATCTATTTTTTCATTTTTAAATATTTTATATATTAAATATATAATAAATATTCCAATAGTTCCACCTAATGTATTCATAAGGATATCAGTTATATCAGTTATCCCTATGCCAAATATAAATTGTATAATTTCATACATTAAAGAAAGTATAATAACAAAAATTATTTTATAATAAATTTTTTTATCTTTCCAAAGTATAGTTATATAAATACCTACAGGAATAAAAACTAATATATTGTTTATTACTTCACTTTGCATAGATTCATTAAAAGGGATTAAATTAATTATTCTAATATTTGGAAGTAATCTTAAATCAAATTGCATTTTAAATAATATAAGCCAAGATAAAAGTAATATATAAATAATAAATAAAATATAAGTTAGTTTTTTCTGTTTCATAAAATCATCCTTTTTTATATTTTTTTAGTTTATTAATTAATGAAATAAATAGTATTGTTGATAATATAACTAATATATAATTAATAAAACTATTATTTAAAGTTTTGAATTTTAATATTTTAGATAAAAGTCTAATTATTACTATAAATAATGGGTGCATAATATATAAATAAGTTGCACAATTTCTAATTTTTTTATCTGTTTTTAAATTTTTATTAATTATAAAATTAAATATTAAAAACATTGTAGGAATTAAAAATAAGTACATACTATTATGCTTAGGAATTTTAAATATATATAGAATAATACCTTCTATCATCATAAGGATTAAGGATATAATTAAATATATATTTAACTTGTTAAATTTTTTATTATTAAAGTAATAGCCCATATAAAGAAATATTGGTATATAAAATAAACCGTTTCTTGTATAATCAAAAAATATAAAAATAAAATCATAAATATTTCTTAATATTAAATTATCACTAATTAAATAATAATAACTATCTCCAAATAAACCAATTATATAAAGTAGACTAATAAGTGTAATTATTACTTTAAATTTAAATTTTTTTATAATAAAGTAAGTTAACCATAACCCTAATATTAAAGCTGGAAAATACCATAAATGATAAAATATACCATTTAAAAATATATCTTTAATAAAAGTAAAAATATTAAAGTTATTAAAATAACCATTATATATATTGAGTGGTAAATAAATTATTATACTAATTAAATATATTTTTATTATTTTTAATGTATATTTTTTTAATTCATTTTTATCTTTTAAAGCTCTGGGTATAATATAATAACCTGTTATCATAACAAATAAAGGAACAGCAATTCTAAATAAAATTCTAGTAAAAAAATAATCTAAATTAGGGCTTATAAAATCTAATGGATATGTATGAATAGCAACAACTAAAAAAGAGGCAATTAATCTGTATAAATCAATATTTAAGTATTTGTCTTTAATCATTTAATTTTCTTATCCTTACATTCTTAGGAAGTTCATAATTAATTAAAACAACTTCATCATATAGTTTCTGTTTTTTTACAATCCTATCTGTTTTTTTATCTTTTGTTAATTTAATTACAGATACACTTTCATATATTTTGTCATTCTTTTTTATATATTCAAAATTATCATTTATAATAGTAGAATAAAAGTTTAAATCTTTATTACAAAGTATTTTTACATACATATAATCCTGATCAAAATCAATTATAATTTGATATATGTTTTTAGTATCGTTTCTTACTTTTAAATCTAGCCATCCACTATTAATTGTAGCATCTACACCTTCTAAAGAATTTTGATCAGGATTAGGAAGGGATTTGACTTTATGACCATGCCTTTCAACTATAGTAAGAGGCGTTAATAGGAAAGAATAATATAATAAATTACTTAAATGACATAAACCTCCACCCTTTTTAGTAATTATTTTATTGTTAACTGAAATAAGTCCTTCTTTTAGTTTTCCATATTTTTTTGTATTTTTAAGTAAATAACAAAAAGAAAATGTTTCATTTGGATAAATTAATATTTTATTCATTGTTTTACTAATAATTTTTAAATTATGGACTTTATTTTTTTGATAAATAATATTATAACCACTATTTTCATTAATCATCAAAGTTTTTGTTTTACATACTTCATATTTAAGTTCATCACCTATCCTTTTAGAATATATATTTTTATCAAAATATAATGATATCTTAAAAAATAAATTTCTTTGCCATATTCTAATTGGTAATAAAAATGGTAGAGTTTGTGTTAATGTTTTTCTTTTCATAAAATCATCCTATCTATTTTTGAAATACCCATAAGTTTTTTATTTGTGATTCTAATATTTCATAATCCCATAGCTTATTACTTCTACTTTTACTATTTGGATCATTTACTTTTATTTTTCCATTTTTTATTTGTGTCAATACTATAAAGTGTCCTGTGGTAGTAAAATCACCTGGTGCCATACTACAAATTATAGGATTTCCATTTTCTAAATAATAATATATATCGTTTTTATTTAAGTTTATATTAGTACCAGTAATACCAAAGTGTTTAGCTCCAACTGTCATAATATCCCAACTTGTTCCAATTCCTTCAACATAGTATCCATTTTCTTTAGCATATTTAGAAATAACAGCTGGTGTAATTTTATTGTTACCAGTAAGTCCTGCTATAACCATTGAAAGAGTTGTGGGGGCACATCCATTTATTGCTAAATAATTATCTCCATATTTGGTATAACCCCATCTTTTATCCCATTGTAACAATAATGGGATTTCATCTTTTTTTATTTTACCTACATTATCATCAAGTGTTTTTCCTTTTTGATTATTAAATTCTAAAACAAAATCTAACATTTCAATATTTTTAGATAACATCATTAAAAGATCTTCTGGATATTCTAAATAATTATCTAAAATTTTTTCTACTTTTTTATCTTTTTCTATTAATTGTTTTAATTTATCAAATGTATCTGTTTGAGGTAAATAGGCATATTTTTCATCTATATTTTCTTCTAATACTTGAAAATCTGGTTTTATCCTCTTTTCTAATTTTTTAGTAAAAATAACATTTTTTATTAAAATTAATAAAGGTATTATAATCAAAAGTTTAAATATTAATTTAAATTTTTTCTTTAATCTTTTTTTAGCCATATAAATATTCTCCTTAGAAAATAATTATATTAATTTTATATTACAATTAAGTGACAAACATCATTACAAAATTGTAACATAAATATATAAATTATTTATAAATGTTGATATAATTAATTTAGGAGGGACTTTATGAAAGAAACGAAATTAGAAAAAATTAGTTTTAGTTCTTATATCAAATTAATTTTAATTGGTGCTTTAGGTTCAGGTATTATATCTGGGATTATCGCTTGCTTTGGGGCCTTATTTAATTTATTTAGTACTTATTTTTATGTTTATTTAAATATAGGTACAAAAGAACCAGGTGTTTTATCAGGTATAATAAACCTAATTATATTTCCATTATTTTTTATAGTTATTTTTTTAATTTTTTCTATTATTTTATATTTAGGATTTATACTAATAATGAAATTAAAAAAAAGTTTAACTATTAAAATTAAAATATCAGAATAATGCAAAAAGAATTAGAAATTTATTATTTTTCTAATTCTTTTATTAAATTATATAGTTTTAGATATTTTTATAACTGGGCGAAGTCCTTGGCGATTCCCAATACTAACATTTGCATAACTTTTAAAAGTTCCTTTATAATACATAAAATATTTATTGTAAGCTGCATAAAACGAAGATTTCTTAGTTGCTGTAGACAACCAATAAGCTATTTGATCATCTGCATGATTAGTACTAAATAAATTATCATATAAATATTCTGGGCAACTTTTTTCAACCAAAGCACTTTCACATCCCAAATTTTTTGCTTCTGTCAAAGTTAACAATCTTGCTCTAGCACCAGCTATTTTTATTGGCTGATATACATTTTCTTTGCTATCATCTATTAATTCATAATCATAAGCATCTATATTAGACCAATTTTTAGTTCTATATTCTAAAGTTTTTAAAGCTGTTAGTGGACCTTTATCATTATTTCCATAAGATACCCAACTTTTTGTACCACCTGCTGCTAAATAATCTTCTTTAGTTATCCATTCCACATCACTTCCTAAATTTCTATCCATTATTAGTGTTAATTCTCCATTTGTATCACCAATTACATAGAAATTATGGTTTTCTGTATCGTTTACTTTGACATTTACTAATACTCCATTTTCACATATTCCTTCTGTTAGACAATTATTATTTGTTATTATGATTGGATTTGGTATTTTTATTAATGAACAATCTTTTATATTATTATCTATAGTTATCTCTTCTTCATTTAAACTTTTTCTAGCACACCATTTTCCATTACTTATAGCAAGTTCTATTTTACCATCTTTAGTTACTTTCATATTTCCACTTTTTGGTCTTGATCCTTTTATATCTAGTCCTGTAGCTTCAGGAAAAGTAAATGTTATATCATTTGTCATACCAGCATGATCTAATAGTTTATCAGCATAATGTAATTCACCTGCTTTGATTATTCCATATGCTGAATCTTTAAATGCACTCTTATTAGCTCTTTCTATTATATTCATTATTACTGGTACTGTAATTAGGGCTATTATAGAGAGTATTATTATTACTGCAAGTAATTCTATAAGTGTAAATCCCAATGTTGTCAACTTAAACTCTTTTCCCTTTGTTTTTAAATACTTTTTCATTATACATTTCTCCTTAAATTACTTCTATACTTATTCATACTATGCATTTTTCTTCTTTCAAATCTTCTTCCTGGTTTTATTGGCACAACATTTTTTCTTAATTCTTCTATCATATTCATATATCTTTTTGTACTTTCTTCTACAGTTGGTGATATTAATACTTCTATAAATTCCTTCTTAAATTTTCCTGCCAATATATTCATGTTTATTTTATATTCATATTTTAAATATGTCTCTTTTTTACTCCTTCTTCTGCATCTCTTTTTAAATCTTCTATCATATTATATACCATAATTTGGGCATAAAACTCCTGTTCTACTCCTATTACTTTTTTTGAAGAAAAATTTTCTATATTTAATTTGTTTTTTATTATATCAAATGATTTTTCTATATTCCATCTTGTAAAATACAGTTCTTTTGCCTCTTTTATACTTAATTCTTCCTTGCTTAAATTAGTACTTAAATGTTCTTCGGCTCCTGTTTCTAATGTTAGTTTTATTATTCTTGTTTCCACATATTTTTTTCTTTTAATTTTTCTTTTTCCTCTTCATTCGCATAAAATATACTATTTTTTCTAACTTTTAATTTCACTATTTCATCTTTGCTTTTCATTTCTGTTTTCTCTTTTTTATAGTGATTTTATCTCATTCTCATTAAATATTTTATTCCTTTTTCTTCTAACATATTTATAAATGATATTCCGAAATAATATCTATCAAATACCATTATTATTTCTTCTTCTTTGTAGAACTCTTTTACTTCATCTAGCATTTTTATTATTTGATATTTTTCACTTACGTTATATGGATCTATATTACTTTTTACCATTATTTTGTTTAAACTATCGTATATACCTAATGATTTTGCCCTTACTCTTCCTACACTTCCTTTTTGTCCTTCACACAATCCATAATGTTTCTTTAATTCCTCGCTATTTGGCAATTCGATTGTACTTCCATCTACTGATATTACTATATACTTTTTATATCTTTTTACTTTTATTTCTTCATATATTTTTTTTATATATTCGTCGTTTAAATGTTTAAATACTTTAGGATCTAAATTTTGTCTTTGCTTTGAATATGCCTGCTTTGTTATTTTTTGTGTCTCCATTTTTTTTGTAAATTCGTCTATTTCTAATACCAATGTCTGTCCTTTTTTGAATATTATACTTTTAACTAATGTTTCATAATCCATCTTTCTATTTCTTATAAATGATGTTTCTTTAAGTTTCCAACAGTTTTTTTCATAAGTAGCAGCTATTGTTTTATTTATACCAGTAAGCTTAGTATATAACGACATCTACATACCACCTCTATTTTCATTTTAACAGATAGTATTATGAATGTCTATCCTTAAGTTGACAGCATTGGTGTAAATCCTTTCTTTTTCATTTTTTAATTCTCCTTTCTTTATTAATTATATCACAAATTTACATTAATGATTAAAATTATAATATAAATTTTGACTTATTAAATCCAAAATAATCAATAAAAAATTAACGAATTAAGTTTACTTTAAGTTAAATCTCTAGTATAATGTTTTTAGAGATATACTTTATTGTTAGGTGTTCCTCATGAATTGAGGTGATGTCTTATGAACTGGAAAGGTATTTATGTTAGAATTAGCTTTAGTACTAATTATAATATATTTAATAAAAAGTTTAGACAAAAAATAACACCTATCATCTTTGTAATTGATATAGTGTTATCAAAACAAACGGCTAGAAATAGCCAAAATATTTTGAGACACACCTAACAATAAAGTATATCTCTTTTTTATTGTATGAGGAATTCCTCATCTGTATACATTATATCATAGTTTTTAATATTTTCAAAATTATTTAGCAAATTTTATGTTAATTTATATCAAAACATAGGATATTTTAAAATCCTCTTTTTCTTAGGAATGCTGGTATTATAGCATCACTATCATCATCTGATTCATTAATCTCTAGTTTTTCTACTTCGTCTTGTTTATTATAGTTGCGATATAAAGGTTCTTTATCATCATCAAAACCTGTAGCAATTACTGTAACTATAATTTCATCATTTAAATTTTCGTTAATTACTGCTCCAAATATAGTATTTATATCAGTATTAGCAGATGATCTAATAGCTTCTGCTGCTTCTTCTACTTCAAATAAAGTTAAATTAGATCCACCTGTAACATTGATAATTGCATCAGTTGCTCCATTAATGCTTGTTTCAAGAAGTGGACTAGATACTGCTTGTTTAGCAGCTTCTGTAGCTCTTCCTTCTCCAACACCCATACCAATACCAATTAAAGCATTACCACGATGTTCCATTACTGATTTAACATCTGCAAAATCCAAGTTAATTAATCCTGATACTGCAATCAAATCAGATATTGATTGTACACCTCTACGAAGTACATTATCAACTTCTTTAAAAGATTCTAATAAAGGTGTTGATTTATCTATTATTTCTCTTAAACGATCATTTGGAATTACAATCAAAGTATCAACATGTTCTTTTAATTCTGCTAAACCTTGAACTGCTTGTTCCATACGTTTTCTTCCCTCAAATGAGAATGGTTTAGTAACTATACCAACAGTTAAGGCCCCCATCTGTTGAGCTATATCTGCAATAACTGGAGCTGCACCAGTACCAGTTCCTCCACCCATTCCACAGGTAACAAAAACCATATCTGCTCCTTCTAAAGCCGTTTCTATCTCTGTTTTACTTTCTAATGCTGCTTCTTTTCCTATTTGAGGATTTGCTCCAGCACCTAGACCATTTGTGAGTTCTGACCCAATTTGAATTTTAACAGGAGCTTTTGAATTATTTAAAACTTGCAAATCTGTATTAGCAACTATAAACTCTACTCCTTGTACTCCTGATTCTATCATTCTGTTGACGGCGTTATTTCCACCTCCACCAACTCCTATTACTTTAATTTTTGCTAATTCATCCATTTCTAATCCAAACATAATTTCCTCCCTTATTCGCCAAAAAAGTAGCCAAAAACCCTTTCTAGCATTGTTTCATTTGAAGTGCTCGTAGTATTCTTTTTTACAGAAGATAAATCTTCCATATCATTGCTATCTACCATTGTATAACTTTTTCCTTTTAATTTCAACTTATTTATAAAATAAATAATATTTCCAAATGCTGATGAATAAATATTATTTCTAATACCTACTAATCTAATGCTACCAATTGTAGCTTTTTTATTAAATACATCATCGACCACATATTCAAAATTAGCCATATTACTAGTTCCACCAGTAATAATTACATAATCTATATCTCTATTAGTCAAAATACCAATTTCTTTTCTACCAAGTTCTAGAATTTCTTCAATACAAGCTTGTACTATTTCTGATACTTCATATTGACTGATTTTTATATCAGTTGAAGAACCATCTTTAACCTCATAAAAGTCACTGGTACTAGCATATCTTTTATGAGCCAAGGCAAATTTTTCTTTAATTTTTGTTGCTTCTTGAATGCTTATTTTATACATATAAGCTATATCATTATCAATTCTTTTACCACCTAAACCGATTATTGAATTTTTAACTATAATTCCTTTATTATATAAAGAAACTGTTGTTGTTTCAGCACCAATATTAATGACAGCACCTACTTGTTCATTTATCTCTTTATTTTTAAAAGAATAAATATCTCCGATACTTCCTAACATAACGTCTACAACTTCAACACCAATACTGTCTAAAACACTTGCGACAGAATAAATGTTTTTTCTTGGAACAGTTGCTAAAATTGCTCTAGTTCTTAAAACACTACCAACTAATCCAATTGGAACATTTATACCTTCAGTATTATCTAATTTAAAATCAATTGGAATTATTGTAACCATTTCTTGATGTGGTTTTATCTTACCATCCATTGCTACTTGAAATAAATTAACAATATCGTCACTTTTTACAATACCATTTTCATCATTTATTGATATTTCACCAGTTATTTTAGTAAATTCGGCAAAATAACTAGGAACAGTTGCGATAACTTTTCTTATTTTAATTCCAAGCATCGATTCTACTTCATTAAATGCTTGTTTTATAGAAATTGTTGCATCATTAACATTAGTTATTAAGCCCTTTTTTATTCCTTTAGATTTTACAGAAGATGCTGCAAGTAAATGTAACTTGTTATTGTATAATTCACATACTACAATCTTAACACTATCAGAACCAATATCGATACTAGAAAAAATATGTTTCACTTAATCATCTCCTATAATCTATTAATAATTATACTATAATTTTAAATTTATGAAAAGGGTTTAACTTAAAAAAATATTGATTTTAATCTTTTTTATTATTTTAGTTTGTAGAAATATAATATTTTAAGGAAATATTTGTAATAATTTATCATATTTTTTATTTAAAAATCCAAACTAGAAATTCTCTAATTTGGACTTATAATAAATTATTTTAAAAATTATCTTCCATTAAAAAGTCAAAGATATTAATATACTTAATTCTTTTTTTTGAATAATCCTTCTAATTATGTATTTATCCTGGTTTTCATCTATTTTATTGAAAGCATTAAATTCTCTTTCAACCACTTTCTAATTTATAACATAATTGAATATATTTAGTTTTATTTTTTTATTACTATAAAATCAATTTTATCTTTTTTAGTTTTACCAATATATAATATTAAGACTTTGTAAAATTATTCCAGTAACTAGAATAAATTCAAAATGTTTTATTTAGCTATTTCAAAATATCCACCTGAATTTAAATATAAAACTCCTTTTTTATTATCAAATTGTTTAACTATATCATTATAATTATTTATTTTATCTAATTTATTTAAAGAAACATAAACATAATTTGAATCATTCATTGTTAAAAGAAATCTAGAATCATCTACTTCATCTGGATCATATTTTATTTCACTTATTTTATCTAAAATATCGATATTAATAATTCCCATTTTATTCACAAATTCATCATATATAACATCAGGTATATAGTTAATTAATGTTGGTACACTAAATTTATCTTCAGTTTCACTTTTATCTAATAATATAGTCTTATTAGTAGAGTGATTTATAAATAGAGGCCGATTTTCTTCTATTTGAATATATACCATAGTAAATAATTTTTTATTAACTTTAGCTTTTTTAATATAAATATTTTTTTCTAATTGTTTTTTTATTTTTGAACTATAATTTTTTAATGATGATGGGTAGTTTTCTATTTTAGCTAATTCTATTATTTGTTGATCTTTTAAATAACTATTCCCACTTATAAATATATTACTTATAGGTATACTTATTATATATAATATAATTAATCCTATTAAAATTAAACAAACAAGAAAAATAAAAATTGCTTTAGTTTTTAGTTTTATTTTTTTATTTTTTATTTTTTTAACTTTTCTTACTTTTTTATTTTTTTTGTTCTTTTTCATCTTATCACCATTATTCTACAAATTCTTGTTCTACTTTTAAATCGATATTATATTTTTGTTTAATGATTTTTTTTATTTCTGATATTAATGTTTTAATATCTTCACTTTTAGCATGACCTATATTGATAATAAAATTAGCATGTTTGTCACTTACTTTAGCATCTCCTATTCTTTTACCTTTATAGCCTATTTCTTCTATTAATCTTCCAGCATAATCTCCTTCTGGATTTCTAAATACACTGCCAGCTGAAGGAAATTCTAAAGGTTGTGATTCTAATCTTCTACGTTTTCTATCACTTATTAATTCTAATATTAAATCACGATCACCTTTTACAAGATTTATAGTTGCTTCTAAACATATATAATCAGGATTCTTTTTAATAAATGATGTTCTATAATGAAAATCCATTTCTTTATTAGATAGGGTTTTTATTTCAAGTTGTGGAGTTAATACTTTGACACTTTCAACAATATATCCCATATCACTTTTATAGGCACCAGCATTCATAAAAATTGCTCCTCCAATACTTCCTGGTATTCCAGATGCAAATTCTAATCCTGTTAAACCTAAACGAGCTGTTTGAAGAGCTAATTTAACTAAACTATATCCTGCTCCTACTATTATTTTAGTGTCATCAATTTCAATATTTTTAAATTCATCTAATTTTATAATTATGCCATCATAATAGTCATCACTAAATAATATATTAGAACCTTTTCCTAATATTTTATGTTTTATATTGTTATTTTTAATATACTTTAATAATTTAATTAAACTATCAATATTTTTTGGGAAAACCATTAGTTTAGCAATACCACCTGTTTTATAAGTTGTATATTTTCGCATATCAACATTTTCTTTAATTTCACCACATTTTAATTTTTTTACTTCTTCTATCATATTTTTTCACCACTTACTAATTTTTTTATGTTTTCATAAATTATAGTAGCACTTCCATCTATTTTTAAACTATTTAAATTATTTTTTATTTTTTTTAATTTATTTTCATCATTTATAATAGAATCTATAGTTCTAACTAAAATATCGCCTTTTAAATCTTTTTCTTCTATTAAAATACAAGCATCATTATTTATAAGATCTAAAGCATTTTTTACCTGATGATTATTTGGTACATAGGGACTTGGTATTAAAATAGATGGTATATTTAAAGCTATTATTTCACTTAGAGTGGATGCTCCTGCACGTGATACCATTAAGTCTGTTTTTTTCATTATACAAGTTAGATTATCTATATAGGGTACTACTTTAACATTGTTAGGTAAATTCTTTATTTCTTCATAAGAATTAACGCCTGTTACAAATAATACTTCATAATCTTTATTTTTAAATAATGACATTGTTTTTTTTAAGAATTCATTTATCTTAGTTGATCCTAATGAACCCATTACAAATAATACTAATTTTTTATTTTCTGATAAATTAAATTGTTTTTTTAGACATGGTTTTATTTTTATGGCATTTTCACTACAGGGATTACCTGTAAATATTGTTTTATTTAAAGGAAATTCTTTTAAAGATGATTTAAAAGATACACCTATTAAATTGGCATATTTACTTAAAAATTTATTAGAAGCTCCTGCGACTGAGTTTTGTTCATGAATAAATGTTTTTATCTTTAATTTATGGGCTGCATATATTACTGGAGCTGTAACATATCCACCAACACCTATTACTATATCAGGTTTAAATTCTTTGATTATCTTTTTACATTCTTTGTAGCTATTATATAAACATTTTATTGTTTTAAAATTTTTGGTTAAATGTTTACGATTAAATCCATATATTTCTATTTGTTTAAAAGGTATCCCTTGTTTAGGTATAATGTCTTTTTCCATTCTATTATGAGTACCAATATATAGTATTTCACTATTAGGTTCCATCTCTTTTATTTTATTTATAATAGCCAAAGCAGGATATATATGCCCACCAGTACCACCAGCACTTACTATTACTTTCATCCAATCACATCCTATTTACAATTATACCATAATTATATGCTTTTTCTAATTTTTTTATAAAAGAAAAAGCTAGATTAAATCTAACCTTAAATTATAACTTTTAAATATCTTTATGACAGTTCTTATTCTATTAGCATATGGAAATGTATATGTTACTTGTCATTTTACTTAGTTATAATAATTTATCATTATAATATAAGCTTTTGCTTTTATAATTCCATATGCTTGATCTTTAAATACAGAGTTATACTTTATATTCATTATTACTAATACTGTAATTAAGGTATTATAAAGAGTGTGATGATGAGTGCTAAAAGTTATATTAAATATTTTTATTTATCTTCTATTCTGTTTTTATTATATAAATTTTTTATCCTGTCCATTCTACTGAAGATGCTCCCCATGGACTTCCTGAAATGCTATCTTTTGGTTTTTCTATTGTTAATTTTAAATTAGGATTATTTCCAAATGCAGTTCTATCAATTGTTGTTACACTAGATGGTATTTTTACATCTGTTAATTGATTATCATTAAAGCCGCTAACAAATTCAACACTACTTGGTATTGTTATACTTTTTAATTGATTATTAGAAAATGCATTCCACCAAATTGTCTTAACACCATTTGGTATTTCTACACTTGTTAATTGATTGTTGTTAAATCCACTAAGAAATTCAACACTGTCTGGTATCTTTATACTCTTTAATTTGTTATTTCCAAATGAATCAGCTCCTATGTGTTTAACATTTTTTCCTAATTTTACATCTGTTAATTGATTACTTGAAAATGCATATACACCTATTTCTGTTACACTATCTGGTATTTCTACACTTGTCAATTGATTATTACTAAATGCTCCAAAAGATCCATCTGAAAAACCCTCAATTGTTGTTACACTATCTGGTATTTTTACACTTGTTAAACCTCTATTTCTAAAAGCCTGATCACCTATAGTTTTAACTTCAACTGATTTACCTTCATTTGAATATTTAATATCTAATATTGGTAATATTTCATTAAAGAATGCAATTGAGCGAGTTAATTCTATTTTAGGTATTGATTCTATTTCACTAACCAATTCATTACATGCCTGTTCACTATCTTCTATTCCTTGCTCTTGTGCAAAGGTTAAACATTTATCTTTATTAACTGTTGCACTTTCTACTGTTCTTACTGACGTTTTTCTTGGAATTATTACATCTTTATAATCACATGTATAACCATATATTGTTCCACTTACATCCACTATAAAACATTCATCTGGGGTAGTTTTTATATTAGTATATTCTTTTCCATTTAAATAAAGTAAATATTCTGTTACTTTCCAATTATCTAATTCTAAATATCCACCATTTGGTTTACTTCCTTTAATTGATATATCTAACTTTGTTCCATCACAATTTAAATTTCCATCTTCTTCTACATTACACCTTTTTGGATTAAAATTTTCATCTAAGTTTTTATTTGTTACATCTAATTCTACTTTGTTTATATATCTATTTATACTTTCTTCATCTGATGCATCTTTTACTTTTCCTATTATATTTATTATAAGGGGGACTGCTATTAAAGCTATTATAGCTAGTATTATTATTACTGCTAAGAGTTCTATTAGTGTAAATCCATTCTTTTTCATTTTTCAATTCTCCTATCTTTGTTAATTATAACATAAATTTTATAATAAAATTTAAATTATTACATAAATTTAATATTTATTGACACTTAATTTAAAGTTAATAAAAATGAAAGAAAAAAATTAACACCTATCATCTTTGGTGTTATTTAAAATCCATAGGCTAGTAATAGCTAAATAATTTTAGAGACACACCTAACATAGTAAAGTAAGATATATCTCTTTTTTGTGTTAATTTATATTTTATAATTAAAATTAAAGAAAAAAAGAACTATTTTTAGTCCTTTATTCTACTATAATTGTTTCAGATGTTTCTGCGATAATAATTGTATCATCAGTAGCATCTACTATTTTAACATTTATTGTATATTCGCCAGCTTGATCAAATGTTACTTTATATTCACTGTTGATGCCTTCTACTTTAGTTTCTGATATTTCAAAGCTATCTGTTTTTCCTGTATCTGTAACATTTCCTTGACTGTCGACTTTTTCTATTTTAGAAACGCCAGTTGGAGCAGTAGTACTAGTTATAGTACCTATTCCTTTTACATTTGTTCCCGCATAATCATTAGCATCCCATGTATAAACATATAATTCTGTAGGTACTTTTGTTGTTGTTTTATCTGGTGTGCTTACAATTACATCTGGTGCTTGTTTTTCTACTACAGTAATTGTTTTAGTAGTTTCTACTATAACTGTAGTATTATCATTAGCATCTACTAATTTAATATTTAATGTGTATTTTCCTTCTTTAGCAAATACAAATTTAAATTTTTCATTAACACTTTCAATTGCTACTGAATTAAAATTAAAGTCTGTTTTACTTGATAAATCTTGATAAGAACTTGTACTATTATTATAGTAAGCAATTGATTTAACACCATCTACTACTGTTGTTGTTATAGTACCTTGTCCTATTACATTTGTACCAGTTAATTCATCAGTTTTTACTGATTCAATAGCAAGTTCAATATCTTCTCCTACAAATAATTGAGTTGGTAATGTTAATTTTATATCTGGTTTATTATATTCTACTGTAACTGTCTTTAAGCTTTCTGCAATATCGTCACCAGTATTATAATCCATTAAGGCATAACCTATTTCATATTGTCCTGCTGTATTAAATGTTACTCTATATGTTCTAGACATATTTGAAATATTTAATTCACCTACTATTCCATATATATCTGGAGTTAAATCTAATACTTTCCAAGTACCATTTTCTTTTACTTCTATTTTTTCTACAGCACTTATATCTGAAATATAAAGAAATTCAATAGCCTTTCTACCATTATCATCATTAGCATTTACATTTACTGTAAATTCTATAGGTGCTGCTACACTAGTTTTACTAGGCATATCTACGTTTGCAGTAGCAACTTTTTTAGTTACTGTTGGTTTTGCAGGTGTATTTTGATTATAACCATATCCAATATTACCACTATTATTGGTAGTTGGAGTAGTTGTAACTGTTGTTGATTCATCTGCATAATCTTCATCTTCATCATCATCTGCTACTTTAGACCATTTTGCTTTTAATTTAATGTCTTCAGTAACTTCAGTATCGAAGTCATATTTTTTACCATCTAAATACCAACCTTTAAATTTATATCCTTTTCTAGTTGGATTAGAAGGTTTTTCTACTTTTTCATTTTCTTTCACTTCTTGCTTTTCTACTTTAGTTCCACCATTACTATCGAATGTTACAGTATAAATAGTTTCTTTCTTACTGCATCCACATCCAACTAGAGTAATTGATAAAACCGCAACCATTACTAAAAGCATAAGCGATTTTAATCTGTTCATATTTTTCTCCTTCTTCTAGTTTTTTATAGTTCTTTGATATTTCCCCTGATTTTCCCCTGAAATTTGATCCCTCCTTTTATGTCCAAAGTATTTGAACATTTTTTCATATTTTTATTATACAATACAAAATTTATTAGTCAATATAATTTTTAATTTTATTTAATATAAATCGGCAATTTTTGACAATTTTTATATTTTTTTAAATTTTAGTAATAAATTAATTTTAAATTTTAAAAAAAGAATGAAATAAATTTCATTCGCCACCCTAACGGGTGCATTTTTTGA